>MICJ01000108.1:0-45845 GCA_001830835.1 Syntrophobacterales bacterium GWC2_56_13
CAACGGCGGGGACGTCGACGACGCCGCCGATGTTGATGCCGCAGTGGCAGACGAAGACCCCCGTCCTCGGGCCGATCCCCCGCAGATCGCTCTCCATGGGGAGTTCCTCCGCCGTGGTCAAAGTGCCCCGGCGGGAGGCGAGGAGTCCTTCCGCACAGGCGGCGGCGCCGCTCGCCTCCATGACCGTCTCGGGGATGTCCTTGGGACCTCCGAAGGCGCCGCAGACAAAAACCCCTTCCCGGGAGGTCTGGACAGGATTTTCGCGCAACGTTTTACAGAAACCGTGTTCCTCGAGCTCAATGCCCAGGTTTTTCGCAAGTGCGACCGCTTCCTGCGGCGGCGTCATACCGACGGACAGGACAACCATGTCGAACTCCTCTTCGGCGAGGCTCCCGTCCTCCCGGACGTACTTGACGAGAAGATTCTTCGTCTGCTGGAGTTCCTTGAGGGTCGAAGGCATGGAACGGATGTAGCGGATGCCGTACTCCTGTTTTGCACGGTTGACGAAGCGGTCGAAGTCCTTGCCGTGGGCCCGGATGTCCATAAAGAAGATGGTCGGCTCCAGTCCCTTGGCGTGCTCCTTGCCGATGATCGCCTCTTTCGTGGCGTACATGCAGCACACGGAAGAGCACCAACTGTTGCCGCAGGAGGTGTCGCGGGAACCCACGCACTGGATGAAGGCGATCTTCTTCGGCTCTTTTCCGTCGGAGATCCGCTGGACATGGCCGAAGTAGGGACCCGAAGCGGAGAGGATCCGTTCGAACTGGATGCTGGTCACGACGTTCTGGTATAAGCCGTAGCCGTACTCGCCCCGGAGGCGGGGATCGAACACCTCGAAACCGGGCGCCGCGATGATGGAGCCGACCTCGATCGTCTCCTCGGCAAAGGTCATCTCATGGTCGATCGCCTTGGCCAAGCAGGCCTCGACGCACTGGTAGCACTCTGAACAGATGCCGCAGGCAAGACAGCGGTTCGCCTCCCGGACGGCCTCCTCCTCGCTGAATCCGATCCCCACTTCTCGAAAATCGTCCTTCCTCTCTTCCGGTTTCAGAAGGGGATAGCTGACCCGGGGAACCTTGGCCACCTGCGAGACGTCGGCCTTGTCGGCGAGATCCTTCGTCCAGTCCTTTGCCCTGCCCGTCCGGATCTCCTGATCGCTCAGATAGCGGTCGATGGAAACGGCCGCTTCCTTCCCGGCATAGACGGCCTTGACGACCGTGGCCGGGCCGGTCACATTATCGCCGCCGGCGAAGACGCCGGGAACGCTGGTTGCAAAGGTGACGGGATCGACGTCGAATGTGTTCCATTTATTGATCGCGATGCCGCTCTCCTTCGGGATAAAGGAGAGATCCGCCGCCTGGCCGATTGCCGGGACGACCGTGTCCAGAGCGATTGTGAATTCGGAGCCCTTCACGGGGAGGGGACGGCGGCGTCCGCTGGCATCGGGCTCGCCGAGTTCCATCCGGATGCATTCGATCCCCGTGACCTTCCCGCCCTCGCCAAGGATGCGGACCGGGGCCACGAGGAATTCTATCTGGATCCTTTCTTCGAGGGCCTCCTCGATCTCTTCGGGTGAAGCAGGCATCTCGGCCCGGGAGCGGCGATAAAGGATGAAGACATCCTTCGAGCCCGTGCGGATCGCCGTCCGGACGGCATCCATGGCCACATTGCCGCCGCCGATGACGGCGACCCGGTTGCCGAGGAAGACCTTCTCGCCCAGATTGACCCGTCTGAGGTAATCGACGCCATGGACGACCCCCTGGAGATCCTCGCCCGGAACGTCGAGCTTGCTGGAGAGGACCGTCCCGCAGCCGATGAAGACGGCGTCGTAGTCCTGCCGGAGTTTTTCGAACGGGATGTCCTTGCCGATGCCGGTATTGAGGTGGATCTTTACCCCGAGATCCTCGATGACCTCGATCTCCGCCCTCAGAACGTCCTTGGGGAGGCGGTATTCGGGGATGCCTACGGCGAGCCAACCGCCGGCCACGGGCAGGGCCTCGAACACGTCGACGTCGTAGCCTTCAATTGCAAGATAGTACGCGGCGGTGAGCCCCGCGGGACCGGCGCCGACAACGGCAACCTTCTTTCCTTTCTTTTCTTTCACCTCGGGGATGAAGCGGGTCTCCGCCCGCAGATCCAGGTCGGCCACGAAGCGCTTCAGATGCATGATGTCGATCGGTTCATCCACCTCGCCCCGCTTGCAGGCCTCCTCGCAGGGGTGGTTGCAGACCCGGCCACAGACGATGGGAAAGGGATTGTCCCTCTTGATCAGTTTCAGGGCTTCCTTGAACTTTCCCGCTGCGATCAGGGCCACATACCCCTGAACGCTGATGTGGGTGGGACAGGCCGCCTTGCAGGGGGAGGTCCCCAGCTTGTCGATCGCAAAACCGGAGGGAATGGCCTGAGGAAAGTGGCGGTAGACGGCCTTGCGGGTGTTGAGCAATTCATTGAAATCGGAAGGGACGGAGATGGGGCAGACATTGGCGCAGTCCCCGCAGCCGGTGCACTTGTCGAGGTCCACAAACCGGGGGGCTTTTGTCATCCGGACGCGGAAATGACCGGCCTCGCCCTCGACGGCCTCCACGGTCCGCCCGGTCATGATCTCGACATTGGGATGCCGTCCGACCTCTACCAGTTTTGGGGAAAGGATGCAGGCCGAACAGTCATTCGTAGGGAAGGTCTTGTCCAACTGGGCCATGACGCCGCCGATGCTGATCCCCCGCTCCACGAGAAATACCTTCATCCCGGAATTGGCAAGGTCAAGTGACGCCTGGATGCCTGCAATCCCCGACCCCACCACCATAACCGCACCGACTTTATCGCTCTCTTTCAGCACCCGTTCACCCCTTTTTTCGGATTCTGGAGATGGAAGTTTGAAACGAAATTACCTTGCAGCCTTAGCTTTTGTTCATCGGTCGGTGCGGATATCACGAATCAATTTTAGAGTCAAGAGCTATTTCTGACCGGCGGTCATAAACGGGGCAAGGAATTTGCGTGCATATTCTGAATAATCCCGAACGGAAACTATTGCACTGGAGGATAAACTGGATTATAAAGTCCGCACTATAGGGAAAATATGGGCTGGCCGGCGAAATGAAAAAACCTGTTTTCGTTTTCATTTTATTGCTCGCGTTTTTGAGCGTCTGCGTTTCAGATGCCTCAGCAATCGAATATGAGATAATGCCTGTTAATCCGGGCATGATCGCACCTTTTATCCTGCTCCTTTTCGCCATCGCATTGATGCCTCTGGTCAATATCCATTGGTGGGAACGGAAATATCCTGCGGTTGCCGTTGGCTTGGGGATCATCCCGGTGGTCTATTATTTCTTCGTGCTTAAGAATGGCCCCCGGATGATCTCAACGGGTCTGGAATACTTCAGTTTTATTGCATTGATCGGCTCCCTGTTCGTCGTCTCGGGGGGAATCCACATCAAGATCAGGGGAAGGTCCACTCCCATGGCCAACGTCATTCTTCTGGCGATCGGAGCCGTGATCTCCAATTTACTCGGAACAACCGGGGCTTCCATGGTTCTCATCCGGCCATATATCAGGACAAATAAGTACAGGATTTCGGGATACCACATTGTCTTTTTCATTTTCATCGTTTCCAACATCGGCGGGATGTTGACCCCCATCGGCGATCCTCCCCTTTTCCTCGGGTATCTCAAAGGCGTTCCTTTTTTCTGGGTGATCGGCCGTGTCTGGATGATCTGGCTTATTTCCGTCTGTGCAGTTCTCCTTACGTTCTATGTCATCGACAGACACTACTACAGGAAAATGCCCGATACATTAGAACGCGAGGTCGAAGAAGAGGGCGAGCACGCAATGGTCGAAGGGCTGCACAATATCATTTTCCTGCTGGTGATCATCGGCGCCGTTTTCTTATCGGAACCGATCCGTGAGATCATTATGATCGGCGCCGCGATTGCCAGTTACTATACGACAAAAAATGAAGTTCATGAACGAAACGAGTTCAACTTCATACCCATCAAGGAAGTGGCCATCTTGTTTGTGGGGATTTTCGCTACCATGGTGCCCGCGCTTGACTGGCTGGAATTGAATGCCGGACAATTGGGCATTACCAAACCGGCTCAATTTTATTGGGGATCTGGCGTGCTCTCCAGTTTTTTAGATAACGCTCCAACCTATTTGAATTTTCTCAGCGCCGCTTTCGGCCTTCATGGACTGAGCGTAGACAACGCCCTCCATATGCAGGCGATGCTCGGAACGCTTTCTCCGAATGACCTGGCTCATCTTCAGACGCTTCACGTATCCGTAGTCCAGTCTGTCACTGCGGATTCATGGAAGTATATACAGGCCATATCCGCAGGCGCCGTGCTCTTTGGCGCCATGACCTATATCGGAAATGGACCAAATTTCATGGTTAAATCCATTGCCGAACATGCGCGTGTAAAGATGCCTACCTTCATTGGGTACATGGTGAAGTATTCCATTCCGATCCTGCTCCCGATCTTTGCCCTGATCTGGTATCTCTTTTTCAGATAACGCAGCAATCTTCTTGTTTTGATAAAGCACTGTTCGGTTGTCGCTGGTATTGATTCTGGTCGGGAGGGGCAACCATCAGCGATCAAAGACCCGGTTCAAGCACAGTCGCCTTGATGATCTCCCGCCAGAGGATGTCCTTCCCCTCGCCCGTTTTCGCTGAGAAAGAAATCAGCGGCATTGCGGGCGAGAGGGCCAGATCCTCACCGATCCGCCGCTTGCGCTCCGCAAGCTGATTCCGCGACACCTTGTCGATCTTCGTCAGGACAATGAGAAAACGGAGACGGTAAAATTGCAACCAGCCTATCAACTGGTGGTCTTCATCCGACGGATCGCGCCTTATGTCGAGGATCAGAACGACAAGCCGGAGGGTCTGCCGCTCCCTGAGATAGGTCTCGATCATCGGCCCCCACTGCTTCCGGATCGCCTCGGGAACCTTTGCATATCCATACCCGGGAAGATCGATGAAGGCGAATCGGTTGTTGACGGTAAAGAAGTTGATCTCCTGTGTCCGCCCCGGCGTGTTGCTGGTCCGGGCCAGTCCCTTCCGCTTCACGAGAGTATTGATGAGGGAGGATTTTCCCACATTCGACCGGCCGGCGAAGGCGATCTCCGGCAGGACGGCCGGCGGATAGTGGGCGGGTTCCTTGGCGGAGAGGACAAATTCGGCGGACAATACCTTCATATTGTGATTCCTTTGGAATAGAAGGGTGTCCGAGCAGATCGTAAGCCGAATTCTGTTCCGCCTTCCGGTCACCCGGAGGGCGGCGATGATCATTCCTCTGGGACGGCCGTTGCCGGCCGCCTCAAGCGACACAACCCGAGAACTTTGAGGCGGGCCGCCCCGTTCTCCTATTCGGTCTTGCTCCGGATGGGGTTTACCAAGCTTTCCCGGTCGCCCGGGAAACTGGTGAGCTCTTACCTCGCCTTTTCACCCTTACCTCTCCCTGATCGGGAGAGGCGGTATATTTTCTGTGGCACTTTCCTTAGGGTCGCCCCCAGTCGCCGTTAGCGACCATCCCGCCCTGTGGAGTTCGGACTTTCCTCCGGTCCGGAATACCGGACCGGCGATCATCTGATCTGCTCGGACACTTATCATCCCTCCATCCCCCGCCGGCGCACCTCTCCGGCCGATCTCCGTCTCATCGACGGCTTCATTTGCCAGTGCATCCGCCGGTCTATTTCGATCCCTGTATACCTTTTCCGCCCTGCAGGCGTCAAGTGCGGAAGACGGCCACGGTCATCAACCGTCTCTACGCTCCCAGTAGATGATCCGGTTGCAGTTAGGGCAGGTGATCAGGGTTGTGGACCTTTGTAAATTATTATACAGTTGGGGGGGAATAGACATATGACACCCGTCGCAGACCTCCTTCCAGACCGACACCACGGCAACGACTCGACCGGCGTTTTTGATCTGTTCGTATTTTCTGAGGATCTCGGGAGAGATGCCCTTCTTCAGATCAGCGCTCTTCCGGACGCAAACGCCAAGCTCCCCCGCAAGCGAGTTGAGTTCCTCCTCCATCTTCTTCTTTTCCTCTCCATAACGGAGACGATGGGCGTCCAGTTCTTCTTCTCTCTTCTTCACGGACGTTTCGAGCCGGTCAAGCTCGTCCAGGAGAGAAATAATCTCGTCCTCCATGCGGCTGTTCTTCTCCTCAAGGGTTTCGATCTCCTTAAGTATAGACTGATATTCCTTGTTCGTCTTGACCTCAAAGAGCCTTTCCCGGGACCGTTTTAGGGTCTCCTGCCCCTTCTGGAGATGGATGTCCTTTTCCCGCCGGCTTTTCCTAAGGGCTTCCAACTGCTCTCGTTCCTTCTCCACCACCTCGCAACAGGCCTTGAATTCCTCTTCCAATCTGCTTATCCGGACCGGCAGATCCTTCTTTTTCGCGATAATCCCGGCTGCTGCCGACTCCGTCTTCTGGAGTTTAATCAGGATTGCCAACTGTTCTCTCAACCGCTTCCCCCTTTCATCTTGAAAAATTCACCGCCTCCCCAAAAAAAAATGCACCAGCCTCTGGTGCATTTCAGGAAATTGCTCTTCCTCCCCGATCCGATTTCACTGTCTTGATTAACGTTGATCCGCGTCTCACGCGCATCTACTCTCCTTCCTCGTCATCCCTGGTGGGCCCACCTGGGTTCGAACCAGGGACCGACCGGTTATGAGCCGGTGGCTCTACCAATTGAGCTATGGGCCCTTCCCTTAGCAGGATGAACAGGAACTTCATTTAACCTTGTTTCTTATTACTCACCGCTGTATCTTGTCAACATTTATTTTTCCGGCATTTTCAGGATACGACGCCGTGATGGATTCCTCAGTTTCCGGACAGCGGCGCCCGACTCGATCTGTTTTGCCCTCTCCCTGCTCATCTCCAGGGATTCCCGCGACTCTTCCGCCGAATAATCTCCCCTCTCGCTGATCCCGAAACGCATGCGGAGCACCTTTTCTTCTCTGGGCGTCAGGGTCGCCAGGATCTTCCGGGTCTGTTCCGCCAGATCCATATTGATCGTCGCTTCCGAAGGCGACATGATTTTCTTGTCTTCAATAAAATCTCCGAGGTGGCTGTCCTCTTCCTCACCGATGGGGGTCTCCAGCGAGATGGGTTCCTTGGCGATCTTCAGGACCTTCCGGACCTTTTCCAGGGGAAACTCCATCTTGTTGGCGATCTCTTCCGGATTGGGTTCCCTTCCCAGTTCCTGAACGAGATAGCGGGAGGTCCGGATAAGTTTGTTGATCGTCTCTATCATATGCACCGGAATCCGGATGGTTCTCGCCTGATCGGCGATGGCGCGGGTAATCGCCTGCCTGATCCACCAAGTGGCATAGGTGGAAAATTTATAACCACGCTGATACTCGAATTTGTCAACCGCCTTCATCAGGCCGATGTTGCCCTCCTGGATCAGATCCAGAAACTGCAGGCCCCGGTTCGTATACTTCTTAGCTATGCTCACGACCAGGCGCAGGTTCGCCACCACCAGTTTTCTCTTGGCAATCTCCGCCTTTCTTTCCCCTGTTTCGATGGCCAGCATCGCCTTTTTCAGCGCCGTCACGGAGAGTCCCGTCGCCTGGCTGACATTCTTTAACCTGCGGTTGGCGTCCTTGACAATCTGTTCGCAGGACCTCAATTTCTCCAGAGGCGCCCCCACGCTTCTGGCCACCCGCTCCGGAGCTTTGGCGGATTTTTTCATCTTCGACCACACATCTTCCAGTTGGGTGAGAGAGAGCCCCGTCTCTGCCTTGCACCGGCGGACATCCTCTTCCGCCGTTTCCACTTCGTTCATATAAACCCGGAGATCGGCCACCATCCGGTCGATCTGTTTCCTGCTGAAGCGAACCTTACGGCAGAGCTTGATGATGTTCAGGATGTTCTTTTCCTGCGCCTCTTTGAGAGTCTGTCTCTCGTCGGCGCCGAGCCTCTTCGCATTCAGCTTTCTCTTGATCAGGGCATTCTTGCTTTCCAGCGCGGTCACCTTGTCAATCAGCTTGATGACCCTCTCCCGATGCATGTCTTCTTCGACGACGCCGTCTTCGTCCTCGAGATTTTCCACCACATTCTTCACCCGGAGCGTCTCGCTCTTCATCTGAGCGCCGATATTCACCACACCGTTGATGGAAGAGGCCACAGAGAAGACGGCCTCCATGCTCTCCTTGGCGCCCGCTTCGATCTTCTTGGCAATCTCGACCTCGCCCTCCCGGCTGAGCAGGGAAACCATTCCCATCTCCCGCAGATACATCTTCACCGGATCTCCGGTTTTGCCGACCGCAGGCAACAGGCTGATGAGGCCCTCGCTCTTGTTGTCAATCTGGTCTTCCGGCTCCTTCTTGACGACAAGTTTCTCCCTCTTGTCCGAATCGATGATATCGATGTTCTTCTCGCCAAAGAGCATGATGATGTCATCAATCTGATCGGATGATACGACATCCGAAGGCAGCAAATCGTTGACGTCGTCATAGGTCAGAAACCCCTTCTCTTCACCCAGAGTGATCAGCTTCTTAAACTCATCGGATTCTATTTTTTTCCCCATATCGGCTTCTCCATGCAGCCTTTTTTCGGATCCGCCGGCCCACTCCAGCTGCCGACGGCTTATCAAAAAATCGGTACGACGATTAAGCAAGCATTTTTTCTTCCTGCATGAGTCTTTCCTTTTCCCTGAGAAGACGGGCGCATAATTCGCCGTTTCCGTCTTCCTCTGCCTTGCCGATCTGCCTCCGCAGGATCCTGTGCCGCTCCTTGCACCATTTCCGGCGGATCTGCCTGGTGGTATCGACCAGGAGGCGATCCATCCACTCCTCGTGATAGGGACTCTCCCGCATCAGCAGAGCGAGGATTTTTACCCTTACCGGACCCTCCGCAAGACCGCTGACGAGGGAAGACGCATCCGGCATCTCCTCTTTTCCCGCGTCGGCCAGAATCCTCTCTCCGAGAGACTTCAACTCTTCCGTAAGAAAGCAGTTCAACACTCCGGACTCGGCCACCCTCGGGGTCAACGTCGGGTATTCCAGCATCATATGGATCAGGCTTAGCTCCAGATGGTCTATCTCTCCGGCGGTTTTGCGCCGCGGCTGGTCAATTTGCGGGGCAGGCGCACGGGAAAGGGCGCGCTGGACCTCTGTCTTCAAGACATCCTGATCGACATTCAGTTTTTCCGAAACCTTCTTGACGAACAGATTCCTCGCGATGGCATCCTCGATCCGGCAGATGAAGGATACGGCCTCCCTCAATTTATCCCGGTCCTCCTCCAGAGTTCCCCGTCCGCCGAGGATCTCGTCAATATAATAATCTACCATCGGCAAGGCCCGGGCCACCAGTTCCTCCGTCTCTTCCCGGCCCCTGGTCCTCACAAAATCATCCGGGTCATATCCATCGGGAAGGATCACCGCCCGCGCATGGATATTTCCGGCCAGAAACAGTTCGAGACTTCTGGCCAAGGCCTTCCGGCCGGCCTCGTCGGAATCGAAAACGGCCGCCACGTGCGTCGTATAACGCCTGATCAGATCGATCTGGGAGCGCGTCAGGGCCGTCCCCAGCGTGGCCACCACATTCGTAATTCCCGCATTCCAGAGGGAAATCAGGTCGAAATATCCCTCGATCAGGATGGCAAAGCCTCTCTCGCGGATCGCCTCCCGTGTCCTGGCAAGCCCGTAGAGGTTATTTCCCTTCGTATAAACCGCCGACTCGGGTGAATTCACGTATTTCGGCTCACCCGCACCCATGACCCGTCCTCCGAAGGCGATGACATGGCCGTCGACGTCTTCGATGGGGATCATCAACCTTCCCCGAAACCGGTCGTAATAACCCCGATCCTGCTGCCCCGCTCTCGGCACGATCAGACCAGCCTTTTCTGCGAGCTGGGGGGAGATACCTTTCTTCCCCAGAAAATCGAGCAGATGGCGCCATCCGTCCGGGGCAAGGCCGAGCCGAAACGTACTGATCGCCTCCTCGCCGATTCCTCTCTTCCGGAGATATTCCCTGGCCCCCTCCCCCGCCGGTGACCGGAGCGCATCCGCGAAAAAACCAGCCGCGAGTTCATTGGTCTGACGGATCTGCTCCCGGAGGGTGCGACGCTCCTTCTCCTCGTGACTCACTGTCCTCTCGGGGATGACGACACCGGCCTTGCCCGCCAGGTGGCGGACCGCCTCGGGAAAGGTCAACTGGTTGAGCTTCATCAGAAAGGAAACGGCATCCCCTCCCTCGCTGCAACCGAAGCAGTAGAACATCTGTTTTTCAGGACTCACCGTAAACGACGGTGTTTTCTCCCGGTGAAAGGGGCAGAGCCCGAGAAAATTCTTCCCCGCCTTTCTCAGGGTCACATACTCCCCGATCAGAGAAACGATATCGGCCCGTCTCCGGATCTCCTCGATCTTGTCCTCGGGAATAGACCCCTTCAAATTCCCCTTCCCCTACGCGGACAATCTGGCCTTGACCTTTTCGCCGACCGCCTTGCCGTCCGCCCTGCCGGTCAGTTTCGGCATCACGACCTTCATGACCTTCCCCATGTCCCGGGCGCTCGTGGCCCCCGTCTCACGAATAGCCTCCGTGATCGCCGCATCAAGATCTGCTTCCGATAGCTGAGCCGGAAGGAACTCTTCAATGACTTTCAGCTCCGCCTGCTCCTTTTCCACGAGATCCATCCGACCGCCTTTTTCAAACTGTTCGATCGAATCCTTCCTCTGCTTGACCATGGAAGAGAGGAGCTGGAGAAATTCAACCTCGTCCAGTTCACGTTTCAGATCGATTTCCCGGTTATGCAGACCATTTTTCAACATGCGGAGGGCCGACAAGCGGATTTTGTCCTTGGACTTGGCCGCCAGGATCATTTCCCGGTCCACTGTTTCCTTGAACATCATGGCTTATGCGTCTCCATTTGGGTTAAGTTAGATCCTCTTTGCGTTTTGTCAATGAAAATAAGTTTCAGTCAAGGCCGGCCCTGAGTTTCTTGCCGCCCAGCAGATGCATGTGAAGATGGAAGATCACCTGTCCCCCTTCTTCATTGCAGTTGATCACCACCCGGAAACCGCGGCGGTCGATCTTTCTGATCCGGGCCACTTCCTGAGCGGCGGCCATCATGGCCTGCAGATCCGCCATCTCTTCCGCACCGACATCCATCAGGGTGGCGATATGGCGCTTGGGTATGATAATGATATGGATCGGAGACAGGGGATGGATGTCCTCAAAGGCCAGGATACTCTCCGTTTCATACACCTTCAGGCTAGGAATCCCGCCGGCCGCGATTTTACAGAATATGCACTCTTCCATAGGCGCCTCCTTCATCTATGAAACGCTTTACCGACCCTCACCCGAAGCCCGGCGGCCCTTTGTGCAGGCAATCGCCTCTTCAAGGGAAAGGGCGCCCGTATAGAGGGCCTTGCCTGCGATCACACCGACGACGCCCCGCTTCTCCAGGGGCATGAGCCTCTCGATATCCCGGATCCCCGCTACCCCTCCGGAGGCGATCACCGGGATCCCTGCCGATCCGGCCAGTTCCTCTATGCCTTCGATATTGACGCCGACCTGCATCCCGTCTCTCGCGATGTCCGTGTAGACCAGGGCATCCGGCCGGTCCTCCGCAAACCGTTTTGCAAGCGCCACCGCTGTTTCCTCTGTCGTCTGCGTCCATCCCTGCACGGCGACGCGCCCCCCGACCGCATCGATGCCCAGTATCACCTGACCCGGAAACTCCCGGCAGGCCTCCCGGACAAACCCCGGATCTCTCAAGGCAGCCGTACCGATGATCACCCACCGGACCCCGATCCACAAATAGGATCCGACGGTTTTCATATTGCGGATTCCACCCCCGACCTGAACCGGCAGCCCAGTCCCGGCAACAATATCCCGAATCACCGCCTCATGGCAGGGGACGCCCGCGAGGGACCCGTCCAGATCGACCAAGTGCAGACGTTCGGCGCCCCGCGCCTTCCAGGCGCAGGCCACACCGACCGGATCGTCATCGTAAACGGTCATCCGCCCGAAGTCTCCCTGGGCAAGACGCACACACCGGCCTTCTTTAAGATCGATGGCGGGAATGATGATCACTAAAGGATTCTTCTCCAGAAAACGAAGGAATTTCCACCATCGCGGAAATTCAGAATCGGGTCTACCTCACTGCGGGCCTCGCGGAGGCGCTACTGCATGCCGGGAAAGGTCTTCATGACCTCTTCCAGTCCCTCTTCAGCCAGTTGCTCCGCCGTGACCCACCTCCCACCTCCCCGATAAAACGAGGGAGCTTTGAGGAGATCCTCCATCAGCGAACTCTGCGTCCTATCGAAGTAACCTCTCCAGACGAGCGCCCCATCACTGACCTTAAGCAGATGAATCTCAAAGGCAACCGACGCCGGCTGTTCAACGGCATAGGAGACCCCCTTCCTCTCCCGAAAACGGTAGACATAACCGCTAACGACGCCTTCCGCCTCCAGTTCGCTTCCCACGTTGCGCAGCACCTGCCGGAGGGGAATTTTGAGGGAAATCGCAGAGACCCGCCTGAAGACTGCGGCGACGCGTTCTCCGGCAATGAGACCGAATTTCCGTTTGCTTTTGTCCACTTGTTTCAGGAAGAGGTCCTCCACCAAGGCTTCCGGGCTTCCGGAGGATCGTGTTGCATCGACCATCAGCCCGCAGAGGGGGCAGCGCACGGCACCGCTGCGCGATTCTTCCGGAACGATCTGCTGAAAGGGAACCACGGCAATCCGGTCAAAAACAACCTTCCCTTCCGGGACGGCAATACCGACGTCCTCGCGATAAAGGCAGCCCCCGACCATGAGCAGAAGGATGCAGATGGGAAAAAGGTTATATAAACCCCTGAGGAAACCGGACGACTTTTCGATGATTCTGCCCCCTTTGTCCAAGACGGCGGCAGGCTCCGTCCTTTCCGGGAAAATCTTCACATCTCCTGCCGATGCAATTCCTGCATCGCAATATTTCGAGGCATTTCCTGGTCTTCAGACCTCCAGGGAACCCTTGGTAGACAAGATACCCTCGATCCGTACGTCTATCGCGATCGCATCTCTGAAGGCGCGGGCAAAGGCCTTGAAAATCGCCTCCGCCCTATGGTGTCCGTTTGTACCATAGCTGAGGTTGATGTGCAATGTTATTCCACTATGATCCGAGAATGACTTGAAAAATTCCCGAAGAAGGGCCGGATCGAACTCCCCGATCCTCCGTTCCCCAAGCTCGGCGCGCCAGACCAGATAGGGTCTCCCGGAGAGATCCATCGCCACGTTGCAGAGACTTTCGTCCATCGGCACCGACGACCAACCGTACCGGCTGATCCCCTTCCTGTCCCCCAAGGCCTTCCTGATGGCCTGTCCCAGGCAGATCCCCACGTCCTCCACAAGGTGATGATCGTCCACATCGATGTCGCCCTGACTGCGGATGGCCAGATCCGTCAGTCCATGTCTGGCAAAGAGGTTCAGCATGTGATCCAGGAAGGGAACCGACGTGTCGATGTCGCCCTTCCCTTTTCCGTCCAGATCGATAACCACCGAGACCTCCGTCTCCGCGGTCTTTCTTCTAATGGTCGCCTTCCGCATGATAGTCTTCCCCTCAGATGACCTTGTTCAGCGGGTACTCAATGATCCCCTCGGCCCCTGCCGCCTTGAGAAGGGGGATCAGTTCCCGGACGATGCTTCCGCTCACGATGGTCTCTACGGCCAGCCAGTCCTCCGAATGGAGACTGGAGATCGTCGGCGCTTTCAGTGAAGGAAGCAGGATCACCACCCGGTCGAGATTCTCCCGCGAGACATTCATCTTCAGCCCCACCTTCCCCAGCGCCTGGAGGGAACCGTTGAGGAGCAGACGGATCTGTTCGATTTTCTTTCTTTTCCATGGGTCTTCCCATGCCCCGCGATTGGCGATCAGCTTGGTGTTGGTCTTCATCAGTTCATGGATGATCTTAAGTTTATTGGCCCGGATGGTGGTCCCCGTCTCCGTGACTTCGACAATCGCATCCACCAGCCCTTCGACCACCTTGGCCTCGGTCGCCCCCCAGGAAAATTCTACATGGATGTTGATGTTCCGCTCGGCGAAGTAACGCCGGGTAAAATTGACCAGTTCCGTCGACACCTTCTTTCCCTCCATGTCCTCAATCGACCGGATGGGAGAATCTTCGCGGACGACCAGGACCCACCTCGCCTGCCTCGGCGAGGTCTTGGAGTAGACCAGGTCCTGAACAGCCACGACATCCGATTCGTTTTCTATGATCCAGTCCTGGCCGGTCAGTCCCAGATCGAGCGTGCCATCCTCCACATAGCGCGACATCTCCTGGGCGCGGACCAGCGTACAGGAAAGCTCTTCATCATCGATATCGGGAAAATAACTCCGGCTGTCATAGGTGATATGCCAGCCCGCCCTCTTGAACAGTTCCACGGTATTGGCTTCCAGGCTCCCCTTGGGAATCCCCAATTTCAACTTATTCATCGATATACGTCCTTCGGATCAAAGATCCGCTCACCAACAGTAACGAAGTCCCCTTCGGCCCATTTTCTGTAAAAACATGACCGGTAACCGGTGTGACAGGCGGCGCCTCCCAGTTGTTTGACCTTCAGCAGAATGGTATCCGCGTCGCAATCCAGCAACACCTCCCGGACCAGTTGAACATGGCCGGATGTTTCCCCTTTCAGCCAGAGGCTTTGCCGGGACCGGCTCCAGTAGGTGGCCTTCCCCGTCTCGAGGGTTTTCAGCCAGGCCCCACGGTTCATGTAGGCCAGCATGAGGATCTCCCCCGTCTCATGGTCCTGGACCACGACCGGCATCAGTCCCCCGCCTTTTTCAAAATCAGGTTCCACCATGTCGTTCCCTTTGATCGCCTTGTTTTCGCTGTAAGTTCGGAATCTGCAGACAGAAGATGAATAATAATTTAAAACATATCATTAATCAAGCATTCTTTTCTGACGATCCGACAGACTTTCATCTTGCCTAATCCCCCCCTCTGTGATAGGTATAACGCCACAGGAGCCGCCTTGCGGAGGGCATAATCCATTTTGCATTCGTGTAAGGTTATTTTTTCCACAGCGGATTCCGCAGTGATCAACCCGCGGATATCCACATTAGATCAGGAGGTTCTGCGATGTCCTTGCTTATCAGTGGCATTGTATCGGTCATCCTCGGCGTGATCGGTTTCTCCATCTGGTGGAGTGAATTTGCTATCATCCTGAAGGGCGGCGTTCCCATAATGTTGATCCTCGGGGGAATCCTTGCGATCTACGTCGGTTTTGACGCGATGCAGGACAAGCTGAGAGAGGAGAAGCTCAAACAGGAAGAGAAGCTGCAGAAGACCCTGGAGGAGATTGAACAGGTCAAGGCCCAGGCGGAACATTACCGGGAAGAGATCGATAAATTGAAGGAACAGGCGAAAAAAAATACCCCTTGACAGGAAGCTCAGAATCAAATAGAGCGCGTTCAATAATTCAGTTTTAGGATTGGTTTTTCTTCTCTTATTGTTTAACTTTGTAA
Source organism: Syntrophobacterales bacterium GWC2_56_13 (assembly GCA_001830835.1). GTDB lineage: Bacteria > Desulfobacterota > Syntrophia > Syntrophales > UBA5619 > JAKAFS01. The sequence goes on from MICJ01000108.1 coordinate 15,453, forward strand.
CTATTATTAATTATTAAGCAAAAATAGTACTGAACAGGCTCAAATACCGGTATGATCCCGCACTGGCTACGGGGGTCGTGGCCGCCGGCGGCAGTCTCGGGATCCTCATCCCGCCGAGCACGATCTTCATCATCTACGGGATCATGACGAAGCAGTCCGTAGGCAAGCTCTTCATGGCCGGCATCCTCCTCGCCGTTCTTTTCATCGTCACCATCGTGGTCTGGACCCACCTGCGGCCCGGTCTCTGCGTCCCCGCGCCGAAGGCGTCTCTCCGGGAGCGGATCGCCCTCTTTCTCCCGGGGTTGATGAAGTAAGGAGCGCCTATGGATTTTTTCTTCGATCCACAGGGAGTGGCTGTGGTCGGAGCGACCCCGAACCCCCTCAAGGGGGGAAACGCCCTCCTGAAAAACATCCTGCTCGGTTATCGCGGCGGGATCTACCCCGTCAATCCAAAATATCCGGAGATCGAGGGCCTGACCTGCTACCCATCCGTGAGCGTTATTCCCGGCCCGGTGGACCTCGCCGTCGTCTTCATCCCCGCCCCACTGGTTCCCGCGGCAGTGGAAGACTGCGCTGTGAAAGGCGTCCGGGGCGTCATCATTGAATCGGGCGGTTTCGCCGAAACCGGCCCGGAGGGGACCCGCCTGCAGAAGGCGCTCGCCGACATCGTCGCCCGCACCGGCATCCGCCTCTGGGGTCCCAACTGCATGGGCCTGGTCGATGTTGTCCACGGCCGCATCTTTTCCTTCATGGATCCGCGGGCGCAGGAGGAAAAGGAATTCATTCCGGGGACTGTTTCCCTCGTGGTGCAGAGCGGTATGCTCTCCGCCGTCTTTCTCATCGACATCATGAGCCACGCTATGATGGGCGTGAGCAAGGTCTGTTCCGTGGGAAACAAGGTCGATGTCAATGAATGCGACATCCTGGAATATCTTTTGACGGATCCCGACACAAGGGTCATCGGCTTTTACCTCGAATCCTTCTCCGACGGGCGGCGTTTCATGGACCTCTGCCGCCAAAGCGATAAATCGATCTGCGTTCTCAAGGGGGGAAGGAGCCGGAAGGGTGCGGAGGCGACGTTGAGCCATACGGCGTCCCTCGCCGGAAACCAGAGGATCATCTCATGCGCCCTCAGGCAGGCGGGGGTCTACGAAGCCTGGGATTTCAAGCAGATGATGGATTTCTGCCGGTCACTTGCCCTGATAAAACCCTCGGCCAACAGGTCGTCACGCCAAGTTGCAATTCTGACCTTCAGCGGCGGGGCGGGCATCGTCTCCACCGATTTCGTCGAAGAACAGGGTCTTTCCATGGCTGAGCTCTCTGAATCCACCAGAACCTCTCTAAAAAAACTATTCCCGGAGTGGATGCCGGTCGCCAATCCTGTCGACCTCTGGCCGGCCATGGAAAGTCACATCGGCGCCGATGTCGATGTCTACAGCCGCTCTCTCACGGTCGTTCTTGGCGACCCGGAGGTGGATGCAGTCTTTCTCCATATTGCTGTCGGCACTCCCCGTATCAGGCTGAACCTTTCCGATCTGGCCGTTCAGATTTGTACGTCCGGGAAACCGGTCATCGTCTGGATCATAGGCCGGAGGGACGATGTCTATGAGTTCCAGAAGCAGGCTCTCCCTTACGGAATTCCCGTCTTTACGGAACTCTCCCGCGCCGCGGAATGCCTGGCCGTAGTCCTCGGCGGCGGCCGTAGACGCCACCATCGTCCTGGAATGACGGAGCGGATGAATTTCCGGCGGGGAAATGTCTTTGGATAGGGATATCTAATGCTCCTGTAGGATGCGTGCATCAGTGCGGACTGTGTCTACTTGATCAGTTGAATATCTTTTTCCTTGCCGATCACCACGAGGATCTCCCCATCCTTGATGACGAATTCGGCCCCGGGGACCATGTGGATCTTGTCGAACACGATATCCCGAATGGCGATGACCTCGATGTGGTATCGGCTCCTCAGCTGGAGCTGGGCGATCGTCTTTCCCAGGAAGCTGTTGGGGGGGGCCATTTCGAAGATCATGTAGTCGTCGGAAAGGGGAAGATAATCGATCACGTTGGGGGAGATGAGACTCTTTGCCACTTTGTGGGCGATCTCCTTTTCCGGGATCATGACCTCCGTCGCTCCGACCTTTTCGAGGATCAGCTTGTGCTCTTCGTTGGGGGCCTTGACGATGATCGTCTTGACCTTCATCTGCCGGAGATGGAGGGTGATCAGGGTTGCCGCCGCCAAATCCTCCCCGAAGGAGATGATCACGCAATCGTCCTCCTGGATGCCGATCGCTTCCATGATCTCCTTATCCGTTCCATCGGCCAGGATCGCCTTGGTGGAACAGTCCCTCACCCGCTGGACCGCGTCTTTACCCTTGTCGACGGCAATGACTTCGAAGCCGTTCTCATAGAGTTCCTTAACGATATTGAAACCGAAGATGCCCAACCCGATGACGACCACCCTTTGCATGGTTCATACCTCCCCGGTGATTGATCCTAACCCACCATGACCGATTCTTCGGCGTATTCTATATCCTTTTTCCCCGTCAAATACCAGGAAAAGGCCAGCGTCAGGGGGCCCACCCGGCCAGCGAACATCATCAGAACGATGGCCAGTTTCTGAATGTCGTTCAGCTTCGGCGTGATCCCCATGGAGAGTCCCACGGTGCCGAAGGCGGAGACCGTTTCGAACAGATACTCCACGAAAAAATGACGGCTCTGTTCCGGGGGCAGATCGCCCCCTCCCCCGAAGAACAGGAGCACAGAGGTGATCAGACCGATCGAAAGGGCCGACGCGAAGATGATGGCGATCGTCCGGCCGATGATCTCCCGCGGGATCAGCCGGTTGAAGACATTCACATGGTATCGCCCCTTCATCCGGTTCCAGATCATCAGGAGCAGGAGCGTGAAACTCGTCGTCTTGATCCCGCCGCCGGTCGAGCCGGGCGAGGCGCCGATGAACATGAGGATGATCATGACCAGAACCGTCGGGTTGGTGAGCCGGCCGATCGCCACTGTGTTGAATCCGGCGGTCCGCGGCGTGACCGACTGGAAGAGGGAATCAAGGAACTGCGTCGGGCCGGAAACGCCTTTCAGGATGTGATCCGCCTCGAACAGATAGAAGAGAACAGCTCCCGCCAGGATCAGGGCGCCGGTGGTCAGGAGCACAAGCTTTGTGTGGAGCGAGAGCCTCTTCTGAAGCCCCCTGCGCCACGCGATGACTTCATGCTGGACGATGAAGCCGATCCCGCCGAGGACGATGAGCCCCATGACGGTCAGGTTGACGATCCAGTCCCCCCGGTACGCCGTCAGGCTGTCTGAAAAAAGGGAATAGCCGCAGTTGTTGAAGGCCGAGACAGCGTTGTAGAGCGCATGGAAGAAGGCGGTGGCCGGCGGGAAATCCTGTGCGAAACGGACGAACAGGAGGACCGTTCCCACGGCCTCGATGATGAAGGTGAGCCGCAGAACCTCTTTGACAATCACGATGAAGTCGCGCCGCGGTGTGTGGAGGAACGTGCTCTGCATGATCTCCCGCTCTTTGAAGGAGATCCCCCGTCCCATCAGGCCGAAGAGGACGACGGAGAAGGTAATGATCCCCAGGCCCCCGATCTGGAAGAGAACGAGCGTCACGATCTGGCCGGGAAAGGAGAGGTCCTTCCCGACGTCGATGACGGCAAGGCCCGTCACGCAGACCGCGGCGGCGGAGGAGAAAAGGGCGTCCACAAAGCTCAGATGCCCCCGGTCCGACGCAAAGGGAAGCCGGAGGAGAATCGCCCCGATCAGGATCGCCAGGGCGAAACTGAGGATGAAGATCCTCGGAGGCGTGAGGTGCCGAGAAAGTGATATTCCGATGCGACTCTTCCTGTTCATACCGCTAACCTGAAACGTCCAACCCTGTCGGCACCTGGGGACAGATTTGAAATCTGTCCCCAGGCCCGTTGCTTATCGGTTCCCTATCGTTTTCCTTCAGGCCGTTCTTTTCTTCTCCGGAGGAGGATTGCCATCAGGATTGCCGCGCCGGTCGTGATCGCCGCGTCGGCCACGTTGAAGGCCGGCCAGTGGTGGGCGCCGACGTAGACGTCGAGAAAATCAACCACCTCTCCGAAACGGACGCGGTCGATCAGATTGCCGACGGCGCCGGCAAGGATGAGGGCCAGGGAAGAGACCAGCGAGAGGTCCTCGATCCTGGTTGTCCTCAGATAGCGGAGGATGAGGACAATGGCCGCCACCGTCACCGCCAGGAAGAAGACATACCGGAATGCCGGGGAAGCCCCGGCCAGAAAGCCGAAGGCGGCGCCGGGATTCCTGACATGGGTGATATTGAAGAATCCTCCGATGACGGCAAACGATTCATGGATGCGCAGCGTCGAGATGATCCAGGCCTTTGTCAACTGATCCAGGAGGAGCACCAGAACCGCGATCGCCAGAAAGAAGACAGTCTTCTTCAAAATCCGTCTCCCCAATCCTTCCTTAAAGCCGGCACTTGCCCACCTGCCGCCACATGAACCTCTAACAGTCTGTTGAAAAACGCTCATCTGCTGCGTTGCGCTACAAACCTCATCGCTCAACGTATATTTATATACGCTTCGCTCTTCGGTTTTTACGCGCCTTGCATCTAAGCATTTTTGAACCGCCTGCAAACCAGGGTGTTTTTCAACACCCTGCTAAAGATTCCCCAGGCATCGCTCACAAAGGGCCGGATGCTCGGCGCTTGTTCCTACCGTCTCGCTGTAGATCCAGCAGCGATGGCACTTCTCCCCCTTCGCCCGACTCACACCGACCACAAGTCCCGGTATATCGGCGCTCCGATAGGCCTCGCCGAGCGCCTGCTCACCAACGATTCGGACATCGGAGACGATGAGAAGGGCCCGCAGATCCTCGCGGTGCGCCGCCAGAAGGTCCCGGAGCTTCTCCGGCGCGGCGATCGCCACGGCGGCATCGAGGGAATGGCCCAGGACCTTGTTCTGTCTGGTCGTTTCGATAGCCCTGGCCACCTCCCCTCTGACGGCGATGAGCGTCTTCCATCTCTCCGCCAGCTCAGGCTGAAGGTACGCCTCGTTCATTTCCGGAAGCTGGGTCAGGTGGACGCTTCCGGCCTTGCCGGGGTAGTCAGGCAGGGCGAGCCACACCTCTTCTGCCGTGAAGGTGAGGATAGGGGCCAGGAGCCGCGCCATGGCCTCCAAGATCTCCCTCACCGCGGTCTGGGCCGACCTGCGCGCGCGGGAAGCCGCCTTCGCAGTGTAGAGACGATCCTTCAGGACGTCCAGGTAGAGCGCGGAGAGGTCCACCGTGCAGAAGTTGTGAAGGTTGTAGTAAACCACGTGGAACTGGTACTGCTCGTAGGCCTCGCGAACCCGGCGGATGACCTCCTGGAGGCGGTGGAGGATCCAGCGGTCCATCTCCTCCATCTCCTCGTAGGGAACCGTGTCGGTTCCGGGGTTGAAGTCATAGAGATTTCCCAGGATGAACCGGCTGGTGTTCCTGATTCGCCGGTAGGCCTCGACAAGGCGCTTGAGAATTTCTCCGGAGATCCGGATGTCCTCGGTGTAGTCCTCGGCGGCCACCCAGAGCCGGAGGATCTCGGCGCCGTACTCGTCGATGATCGTCTGGGAGTCGATGACGTTTCCGACGGATTTGGACATCTTCTTGCCTTCTCCGTCCACGACGAAACCGTGGGTCAGGACGTTCCGGTAAGGGGCCCGTCCCCGCGTCCCCACCGATTCGAGGAGCGAGGAGTGGAACCAGCCCCGATGCTGGTCGTTTCCCTCGAGGTACATGTCCGCCGGGGAACTGAGGCCGGGTCTCTGTTCCAGAACGGCGGCATGGCTCACGCCGGAGTCGAACCAGACGTCCAGGATGTTCGTCTCTTTCTTGAAGGTCTCCCCACCGCATATGGCGCAGCGGGTCCCTGCGGGCAGAAGGTCCTTCGGCTCCCGCTCGAACCAGACATCGGCGCCGTACTCCCGGACGAGACGGACCACATGGTCGAGGATCTCTTGCGTCATCACCTCGCTCCCGCAGCCCTTGCAGTAGAACATCGTGATCGGCACGCCCCAGAGGCGCTGACGGGAGATGCACCAGTCGGGACGGTTCTCGATCATCCCGTGGATCCGGTCGCGGCCCCAGGCGGGGATCCAGGTCACGGCGTCGATGGCGGCGAGCGTTTTCTTTCTGAGGTCGTTCTTCTCCATGGAGATGAACCACTGCTCCGTGGAGCGGAAAATGATGGGCTGTTTGCAGCGCCAGCAGTGGGGATAGGTGTGCTGCATCTCCATCTCCCCGAGCAGGGCGCCCTCCTCCTTCAGTTTCTTGTTGATCTCCTCATTGGCATCGAAAACGAACCTGCCGGCAAAATCCCTGACGTCAGGGGTGAAGCAACCGTCGTCATCGACAGGGGCATAATTATCCAGGCCGTATTTCATCCCGATCTCGTAGTCCTCCTGGCCATGTCCCGGGGCGATATGGACGCATCCGCTCCCGGCATCGAGGGTCACGAAGGGGGCTACGATCAGGAGGCTCTCCCGGTCGATCAACGGGTGGCGGCATTTGAGGCCCTCCATGACCGATCCCGGAAACTCATCCAGAATCTCGCAAGGCTCATGAGCCAAACCAAAGGCGTCCAGGCAGCAGCTTAGGAGGTCCTTCGCCAGGATCAGGACCTCGCCTTTCACCTTCACGGCCGCGTAGGTAAATCCCTCATGGAAGGCGATGGCTAGGTTTGCCGGGATCGTCCAGGGGGTCGTCGTCCAGATGACGACGGAGATCTTCTCCCGGGCCAGCTTCGGCAGGCGTTGAGTGATATCGGAAATGAGTGCAAATTTTACGTAGATCGACGGCGTCTTGTGGTCCTGGTACTCGACTTCGGCCTCCGCCAGGGCGGTCTTGCAGGAGGCGCACCAGTAGACGGGCTTCTTCCCCTTGTAGACGCTCCCGTTAAGATAGAGTTTTCCGAATTCTTGAACGGTCGTCGCCTCATATGCGTAGTTCATGGTCAGGTAGGGATTTTCCCACTCGCCGAAGACCCCGAGGCGCTTGAACTGTTCGCGCTGGATTCCGACGAATTTATCGGCATAGACCCTGCAGAAGCGGCGCTTGTCAGCTTGTGACATACCGGCCTTTTTTTCGCCCAGCTCCTTGTCCACCTGGTGTTCGATGGGCAGCCCGTGGCAGTCCCAGCCGGGGACGTAGACGCTGTCACTACCGGTCATGTTCTTTGCCTTGATGAGGATGTCCTTGATGATCTTGTTGAGCGCGGTGCCCAGATGGATGCTCCCGTTGGCGTAGGGGGGGCCGTCGTGGAGGATGTAGGGCTTCCGCCCCTGCGAATCCTCGCGGATCCTGTCGTAGATGCGCATCGCGTTCCAGCGGGCCAGCATCTCCGGCTCCCGTTTGGGCAGATTGGCCTTCATCGGGAAATCAGTCTTAGGCAGATTCAAACTATCCTTGTAATCCATGCAACGCTCCTCAAGATGAAATGTCTTCGACGCCCCCCCGGTTTCTCGGGAAGGCATCCTCCTTGCAAATAGCGGAGAAAACTACCACAGATGGACCCCGGTTTCAAGCCTCATCATCTTTTTATTGCAGAATCTACCTGAGATTTCTGAGCATACGGCTATATTGACAATACGTATTTACCCCCCGTCGGACCAGCCGAAAGGCCTCTGGCGGGGTTTTGTTTTTTATGACATTTGTGACTGTGGGGAAATATCATGCCTGAAGAACCTGTAGTCAAACAAAGCGGTGTCAAGTTTCAGCAAACATCTTTGCTCGGCGCAGCAGGAATCTCCTTTCGCCGTGGCCAAATCTGATCCGGTGTCGGATTATCGACGTCTTTCGGATAGGTGAATCCGGCGAGATCGCTTTTCTCAAAGGACAATCCATAGGCCACAGAAAGACGCCGCATCCAGCGCGTTTCCGAATCATTGAGTTCAAGGTCGCGAGGTACTGGAAGTCCAACCACATCCGGCATGATTGATTGACGAAATAACTGTCCAGAAAATTGTCCGGTGAATGGATACATCACAGCAGTTTTATAGGGATGCTCACAATGGCCGCCACCGCCAAAAATCACTTTAATATCATTCAACTGGTCTTTGACGAACAATTTCTTCTTGGTGAAGGCAAGAGTGGCTTGCGTCCCTGCCTTCAAGCCCTCGGCTATCCATTCTCTTGCATACATCAACTCACGATCGCTATCTCCCTTTTCTTTTTTTTCCCGCCACCTTTCTAAAGATACCCTGTCCACACTGCCGGACATGCTGGCAGCTTTGTGTTCAATTTGACTTGACCCCAAAGGAAATATGCCGCCGTGGAGATAGGTCAGATGTTCGCTTTGGTTATCATTTCGGCGCATGAAGATAAAAACGCTCTGGTCCACTGTCCCCGCACCAGTATCAGAAAACAGGTAAATTCCTGGGCTGGAGACTCGGGATTTGACGAATCCCTGGACATTGGAGCTCACCTCAGGATAGATAAAACAGGCCTTGTCCAAAGAGTCATCCATGATGTTCTTGTTTTTCTCCCTTATTGCGGCAAGCTCGGGTAGAGACACCGGTGGATGTCCGGCAAGCTCACTGGCAAGGCTCCATGCTTCGCAAAGGATCTTTTGGAAAAGTGCATTGACCTCCGGCCGTTCGGCATCGGCCACAGGCACGGCAAGATTGATCGCCATATAATCATTCGGTAGCTTCCCGAAATTTGGCAGTCTTCGCCGTACATCCTCCTGAATTTGGCCAAAGGCACCAGCCAGGAAGTACACCGCACAGGCTTCCACGAATCCGGCCAACGGGCATCCATCCACCGATCCACCGTTTTCATAGTAAGGGGCAAGGACCGGGGCGTCCCACTCCTGCCGTGCTGTCTTCACCAATGCGTGTTTTAAGTGGTAGAGTCCGTTTTCAGGATAGTGGGACCGGCAGTTGCCGACATGTCCAATGACTCCATCCTTGAGCACCAATACACTGGAAATCAGGAATGGAAGCTCTTGCTCCTGAGTTTCGGGAGGAAGATGGACCCATGCCTTGTCGATCACGATATCTCGGCAGATGCATTTGCAGTAAGAAGTACCGAAATCGAACCCGATTTGAATGAAGTAAGGAGTGCGTTTAGTTTGTGCCAACTGGATAGAGTCTGAACTTTCATGTGGGGGCGCTTTGGTTTCGCGAAGAGATGGAATCGTTTTAGAATCGGTTTGCCGTTGGTCCCGGCCAAAGAGCATTTCCTTAATATTTTTAACTAATATCGAGAACTTGCCCATTGGGACATACCCCTTTCCCCAGTTTATGGCCCAGCAACACGGAATATTCCCGCACCTACCTCAGCCTGTTCCATGTCAATTTGTGCCTTCATATTCAGTTCGTTGAGGCGCTTCTCTTTATTTTCGATAGCCGTTTTCAACCGGCCTTCCGTCAAACGGATCACCCGAGGGTCACGGCTGGCCTCCCGTAATGTGCGGAGGCGCTGCTCATCCTGTCCGATACGTCGATCGAAGAATCCCTTGACCCTCTGCACTTTGATTTGCAGGATCGTTTCGTTCTCTGCTTCGAAGTCCGTTACCTTTTCCGAAAAACGTTTGCCCAGATCCTCTTCCAACACTTTGTGTGCATGGAGCAATGCCTGTCTGTCGCAATCAACGTAATCCCACTCTCTGCTTCTGCGCAGGAGACATTGGAGGATGGCCTCAGACTCATCCGGTGAATAATTCTTTCCGTTCGACAATGACCGTATCCCATAGGCAAGCGTCTCACGGTTAGAGATTCCTTTCAGCCGCCAGCGCTCAATGCGGTAGCAGTAATCGCCCGTCTGCAATTCGGGATGGGCAATCCGGATCGCAGACACATCAAAGAATCCATGCGCTCTGTCCTGATTGGTTCTTGTGATCCAACGAATCAGCGGAGAGATGTGATTCACGAAATGGACAACCCTTCTCTGGCTGAGCGGGAAACGCTGGAGCACTTCGCGCCGGAAACTAATGTTGAACTCCTTTTGCCGAAACGGTCGTGCGCTTAGAGAGCGGTCATCACGGATGAAGCCGGACAACGAGGACTGAGCCTCATAGGTCAATCGTATTTGGAGGCAGCCTTCGGCTGGCGTATTGTGATTAACTGTGCATCCCCGGAATTCCCGCTCGAAGAAATCCGTCAGGTAATCCTCCAACTCTTCCGCTTGCAGGTAGCGTCCCTTTTCCCGGTCTTCCTCAATTTTTTGCTGTACATAATCCGAAAGGGCAATAAGGGCGTCTCCCGATTCTTCCAACGCCTGAATGCGAAACAGATCTCCTTCAATGACATTTTTCGACTGTTCAATAAGAAGGTCTTGTTGATCAGGGGTCAAATCTTTGCTGAGCAATTCGACCGTCAGATTTTGCACCTCTTTTCCGATCACAGCCTCCAGATCGCCTAAGCTGTTGGCGAAGCGTTCGAGTTTGGTGTGCAGCCTGTCGTAGAGGCGTTCCTCGATGGTGTCCCGAACCTTGAAATTGACGATTGAGAGGCGTTTCGCTTGCTGACCTACGCGGTCGATACGGCCGATCCGCTGTTCGACACGCATCGGATTCCACGGCAGATCGTAGTTGGCCATCACCCGGCAGAACTGCAGATCGATGCCTTCACTGCCGACCTCCGAGGAGAGTAGGACTCTTGGCCCCCGAGGATCTTTGAAACGTTCGATTTCCTCCCAGCGTTGCTCGTTCGGAACGCCGCCATGGATCACGGTTACACCAATGCCCTCCGCCGTAAGACGGCGCATGAGGTAAGCGAGTGTCGGGCGGTAATAGGCGAAGATGACAGCCTTTTCATCCGGCAGAATCTCTACCAGCATTCGGTGCAGCTCTTTATACTTGCTGTCGTTTGCCTCGAAGTCATAGGCCAGCAACTGGACGATGTCCGCTTCGCCCAGATCCTCTCCGGGATCCTCGTCGAAGAGATCATCGAACACCTCCTCGCCCATCGCCTCACCGAAGAGATCTCCGGGGTCCCCAAACCGGCCGTCCCGAACCTCCTGGGCCAGCACTGGCAGGCAGCTTGCGGCCCGAAGCTGCAGGCCTATTGCCTGAAAAACATGAAAAGGCCGACTATCCAGGCGGCACTTGCGCCGGACGATCTGGAGGATTGCCCGGTAAAGCTCCATCTCCTCGGCAGAATAAACAACCGAAAGGACTACAGGGTCACGTAGCGGGCGGTTTTCCTTTACCTGGACCCGGCGCGTACGATTCACATAACCGCCCAGCAGGTTCAGTTTCTCCACTATGTCCTGGCATTTCGCGAGCTGGGCTTTGTCCAGTCTGTCCAGATGTTCAAGTTGTTCCAGAAACTGTTTGAACAAGGGCGCTTGGCTGATGAACCGGCTTTCACTCATGCCTGCAACCGCCGACGCCAATAGAGAGGTATCCACCGGCGTCCGGGCCAGCGCGTTGCCCGCCTGAACCGCAGGGCGATTGGCTTCAAGCAATTCCTCGAACAACCCCTGCGTTTCAAAAAAGCTTTCATCAATCAGACGCAAAAGGCTGTGGAGATCCGTGTTGCTGTTGTTGACAGGCGTCGCCGATACACAAAGCACCGCACCCGCATTGGCCGCAAGCCCCTCGCCGAGATGGAAGGTAGTCGTCGCCGGGTTCCGCATATAATGCGCCTCATCGAAGATCACCATATCGAAGGGATCATAACCCAGAGACCAATGGTGCAGCTCACGCAGGAGGCTGGTTTTCGGAGAGCTGGCCGGTTTGGCTTCCGGCGGCTCTTCCAGAAAACGCAATTCGGCCTTCGGAGGGCGCAGCCCCGTATAGGTGGCGATTAGAACGAATGCATGACCCGGTCCGATTTTTTTCAGCTCTATTAGCTCCCGATCCAGCTCTGCAAATGCGACCACGCGGGCGTCGAAAAGAAACTTGCTCCGGAGCTCATCACGCCATTTGTTGGCCAGGATCTTCGGACAGACCACCAGCAGTCTTTGAGCTTGTCGTCGAGCCTGCAATTCAAGCCAGATCAGGGCTGACTCGATCGTCTTGCCCAAGCCTACTTCGTCGGCGATGATGAGCCGCTCGGTGGGTGAGTTGAAGAACTTGAGAACCGGCTTGAACTGGTAGGGATAGAAATCGATCTGCGCCGCCTCCATCGAATAGATCAGCGGCCGGTAACTGTTGCCGCCGCCTGGATAAGAGAGCTGCAACATCAGATGCGGACCCGCCTTCCGCCAATGGCCGGTGTATTGTCCGGGCTGTCCCGGATTGTTCCTATCGATCACCCATTCGCCGGGGGAAAAGGGGATTTCACCATTGGACGGATCATCGTTCACGGTTCTCATCTCCTAACAACCCAGAACTTTGTCGGAACCAGAGGCCCATATGGTCAATATTTCCATGTCTCATGTCCCAGGGGGCCTTTATTCAGCGTTTCACGCAAAAATCTCCACTTAGGTATGAACTTGTCCATATAAGCTGTAAAGCGATCATTATGGTGGCGTTCCAGCAGATGGACCAGTTCATGAACAAGGATGTATTCAAGACATTGGATGGGCTTTTTGGCCAGATCGAGATTGAGCCATATCCGGCGGACCTTGATATTACAGGCCCCCCACTTGGTCTTCATCTTCTTGATGCCCCAATCGGCAACCTGAACATCCAGGGTCTGCTGCCACTTATCGAGTAGCGGTGGGACCAGGGCTTTTAGTTGCTCCCGATACCATTGTTGTAAAATCTTCTCTCGACGCTCTGCATCCGTTCCCGGCCGCACGTAGAGGTCTATGGCTGCCTTGTTCCGGAGCACTACTTTCCCAGCCCCGTTTTGTTCTTTTGTATTCAATCGGTAACGCTGGCCCAAAAAATAGTGGCTCTCGCCGGTGACCATCTCTCGCCGGGACTGACGCGGCTGATCTTCAAACTTCGCCTTCTGTCGTTTGATCCAGCCAAGCCTTGAGATCACCGCCAACTTTACTGCATCATCACTCACTGCCAACGGTGCCGCCACCCGCACACGGCCATAGGGAGGATACACGCCCAGGTGCAGATTCTTTATGGCCTTGCGCACCACATCGACGGTTATACCGCTGACTTTGATTCGATGTGCTTCAATATTCATGCTGATTTTTCACCAGTTCTAACGTTTTCTCTGTGAGTTCTTCGTCATCCTGAAGCATAGACTTGATGGCCAGCTTCACCTTCTTCACCTTGAAGGGATTGCTGCGCCAATCGTCCTGACGGTTCTCATGAATCGCATTATCCACGGCAAGCGCCAGCGCTTCGTTTTTGCCAAGGTTATCATACAAAGCCCGCTTGGCGCCGGTGTCCATTGCAGTAGGATAGACATAACCCGTGGATGGATTATTTACCTTTCTGGTCAGATCGACAATCCTGGCCAGGTATTCCTGATAACCCAGCGCCTCTTTCTTGCGCTGTTCGATTAGTGCGTCCAGCAGTTCCGACATTTTTTCGTAATACTTCGGATTGATCGGCTGCTCGTCGATGATCAACTTACGGACGTTATTTTCGATGGTCTCAGCCACCGCCTCTCTGTTTTCCCTGATACCTTTGGGCAGTTCCTTCACGGCATCGCTTCCGCGCTCCACGATAAGCTCGACCAGCGATAGGTCGTCAAAGGCGGAAATCTTTTCGCTCTCTTCGGCGCGGATGTAAGTGTCGATCAGGTGGCGCATAGCCGGCTCGAGCATCTTGAGGTCGACATAGTCACCGCTGGCCAGCGTTACCGGAGTCCCTGGCGCAGAAATAGCGCAGATACGCAGCCGTATCCTTCGGCGCCTCCACCGGTTCGCACAAAGCCTTTATAGCTTCCCGAGCCTCCTCCAAACGCTCCCGGGCTTTGGTCAGGCGGTCTTCCAGCAGTCCGGCCACATCTTCCTTGTCATAGCCGTCCAGGGCCCCGGAGGTGTAATCCTTGACCGCCCCCTCCAAGCTCTTGAACAGATCCTTGTAGTCGATGATATAGCCGCATTCCTTGTCGTCGCCGTCCAGCCGGTTCACCCGGCAGATGGCCTGAAACAGGCCGTGGTCGCGCATCTGCTTGTCGATATAAAGATAGGTTGCCGGGGGCGCGTCAAAGCCGGTCAGGAGCTTGTCCACCACGATCAGGAGCTTCATTTGTCCCGGTTCTTCAACGAACTTTTTCTTGGCCTGCTTCTCAAATTCTTCCGCTTTATTAACTGCCGTTTCCGGGGCTTCATTGAACCAGTCGGCCAGCATGTCCTGGTATATGGAATACTGGTGCAGGTGTTCGGTCTCTCCTTCACCGCTCTCCTCGCCTTTCAGGTCTGCCGTTGAAGGCCTGTAGGAGGTGACGATGGCACACTTACCAGCCAGTTCAGTCTTGGCAAAAAGCTCGTAGAATTTGCACGCCTGGTAGATGCTCCCCGAGACGAGCATGGCGTTGCCCCGACCGTCCATCAGCCTCGGCCTTTTTGCCATGTTCATCAGGATATCCGCCACGATCATTTCAAGCCGGGATTTTGAACTGAGGACCTTCTGCAGAGTGCCCCATCGTTGTTTTAGCTGCGCTTTGGCAAGGTCATTCAATCCCTTGGTCTTGGCTTCAAACCATTCGTCGATCTTCTTCTGCGAGGTGATGTTCTGGTCGACGTCTCGCGCTTCATAGCGCAGATCGAGCACCACTTTGTCTTTCACCGCCTCGTCGAACTTGTAGGTGTGGATGTAACGGCCGAACACCTCGATGCTTTTCTGCTTGTCGGCCTTCAAGAGCGGCGTCCCGGTGAAACCGATAAACATGGCGCTGGGCAGGATGGTCTTCATCGCTTTGTGCAGCTCACCGGACTGGGTGCGGTGGCACTCGTCCACAAAGACGAAAAGGTTGCCCTTTGCCCAAAATCCAAGCGGCAGCGCCTTCTTCAGTTCCTCGATGTAGCCGGGGATGTCGCCGACGTCCTCACCTTCCTCCTTGCCTCCGAACTTGTGGATGAGCGAGCACATTAGCCACGGCGTTGTGGCGTTGAGGGTGGCAATCAGGTCCGCGCCGCTCCGGGTGCGGTAGATGTCTTCGTTGACACCCTTGAATACCTTCTCGATCTGTTCATCCAACTCCGTGCGGTCAGTGATGATCAGTGCTCGGGCCTCCTTCACGTTCTCGCGTATCCATTTAGTGAGCCACACCATCGTCAGGCTCTTGCCCGATCCCTGCGTGTGCCAGATGATTCCCCCCTCGCCCCGTCTCATGTTCTCCTGGGCGGCACGCACACCGAAATACTGGTTGTGCCGGCAGAGCTTTTTTACTCCGGCATCGAAGACAATAAAGTCGTGGATGAGTTCAAGGAAGCGGGTTTTGTTGCATAGCTGTGCCAGCGCCCGTTCGAGCGGGTTTTCGATGCTGCTCTGTTCTTTCCAGCTGAGATAATACTTCTCCGGTGCCTGGATCGCTCCGTAGCGCAGCCCCTCGGTGTCGTTGCCGGCCATGATCCACTGCATCGTGGAGAAGAAAGGCTCAATGAAGACCTTCTTTTGGTTGTCCAGATTCTGACGGATGCCCTCGGCCACCGAGACGGTGGAACGCTTCAGCTCCAGCACCCCCAGTGCGATTCCGTTGACATAGATCACGACATCCGGTCGTTTACCGTGGGCTTTGTGGTCTACTGCCACGACGGTGACTTCTTCGGCGATGGCGAAGTCATTCTCTTGTGGGTGTTTCCAGTCGACCAGCCAGACGGTCTGCGTATTCTCGCTCACATCGGGCTTCACCTTCACGCCGTAGCGGAGCAGATCATAGACGGCGCGGTTGCGATCGTAGAGGCTTTTGCTTGTGTCGCCGGCCGTCTTTTCGAGAATATGCAGCGCCCGCGTAATAAGCGCATCCTCCACACCCTGCTTTTTCAGCCAGGCGCGCAGCAAGGTAGGCTCAATGTTTGCGTTACCCTCTCGGTCGGTCCAGTCGCCGAGATAGTCGTAGTTGAGGCTCTCACAATGGAACTTTACCACGCGCGCTTGGGTTTTCTTTTCCTTCTGGCCGACTGTACTCATATCCATGCTTCTCAGTATCCTGTCCTAACCAAACAGACCCTGACACCTTGCAATAGCCCGCTTAATTTTGGTGTCGGAGAAAGCCTCACGTCCTAGTTTGGGCTGCCATTCCGGATCGATATGCAACACATTTTTAACATTTCGTAACTTGATTTCTCTGCCATCTGCCTGCAAATCTTGAATGGCCATAGCTATTGTGGCCAGAAGTTCTATTTCATCTTTCTTTTCGTAGCGAAACTGCTCAAGCCACTCCAAGGCATTACTGCCATACCATTTGTTAAAATAGACAAGAGCCTGATTAATATTCTCGCCAGCGATGAAACCGGAATACTTGCCGGACCGCACTACCTGAACATAGCCATTCTTTTGCGCAATGCCTTCTGGTCCCTTGTATCGGGTAGATGGGTTATATGGACCAGCGGCCTTTTTCAGATAGCCTTCAGGGTTCCCTTCTACATGCCTGTGCATCAGGTAGGCCAGCTTGGTATAGCGCAATCTGCCAAGGGGATAGTCATGGGAGCCGAATTTACTGACGAGAGCCGCAATCACCACTGCCTCATTGAACGCCCAATTGTGCTTAGCCATGGAGGTGGAATGGCTTTTTTGCAGATGAATATCAGCCCTGTCTTCAGGCCATTTATGAGCCACCAGCCTGATCCTCCCGGTGAGCAGTTCCTGCATCGTGCCCTGCTTGAGGGCACGGGTCTTGTCGCGCCTCGCTTCGAGGGCGGCGATCTCGGCGTCCATGTCGGAAAGGACGGCGGCGATGGCAATTTGTTCAAGGAGGTTTGGCACACCGATTTCTATCGGCATCAGGTCCACGGGGTGAATGTGGGGCTGGGCTCCGCCGGTTTGTCTCTTGTATATAATATCCTGCCGAAGGAGAAGTTGAAAGAAAATGAACTCGATCGAGTAGTCGCTTCCCTCGCTGATCGTGGAACAATCCGAAGCGAACAGCGGAATATCAAAGAATGCAACGTATCCGGCATTTGCTCCTGAGGCACTCACCGTTACTGTCTTTCCAGTACGGTTTGCCAGATTGTGAAAATAGGCCGGCTTCTTGCCGCCAGCGATCACGGGAATACTACCGGGTGCAGAGTCCTTCTCAGTGATGAGTTGACCCTTTCTGATCTCAACAACATTCCCCAACCGCTTCTCCTCCCACGCCTTGCTGAAGCCCGGCAGGCGGGTCTGGCCGGTTAGGAGCTGCTGCATGGTGGCCTGTTTGAGGTCGCGCTTCTTGGCGATGAGCTTGTCTAGCGCACCGATCAGCGCATCCACATCGGAGAGCGCCGCCGCAATGGTGCGTTGTTCGGGTAGTGGGGGTAAAATGATCGGGTATTTTCTAACAATATCAACATTGAGGTTGCCAACTCCACCTCCAAGGTAAACCTGATCCTTCGCGCGTTTCTTGTAGGGCGCACTGTTCAGCAACTGCATTAAGAAGTAGTTATCCAGAGATTTTCTTGGCTTGATAAGAGTCAAAGAGACATAGACGGAAAACTCAAAATCAACATCAATAACCGCAGCCTCTCCAATGGTTCCAACACGGGAATACAGGACGTCCCCCCTTTGAGGTGGATTATTCCTGTATAGTTGGCGGTGTAAGCTCTCACCGATGTGCTTATAGTCCCTCCAGAGTATTTGGCCTTCTTTTACGTTTGTGCTTGACAAGAATGGGTATCCACGGCTTTCGGTAACGTAGTCTGGGGTGGCTGCGATTCCGCAGGTAATCAAATCCGTAACTTCAGTGAATTGCTTCACCTCCCACTCATCTGGAATCACCCCTACCTCGGTCTGTTTGTATCCCGGCCTCAGCTCCATACCGCCCCCATCTTCTTGAGGTGTTCATCCACGCGGGCAGCGAGGGTTTCTAATTCCTGGGTTAGCTTCGGCAGCGGTCTGGCATAGCGTTCAGCCAGTTGGTGGATGCGGCCGCTGAGCGCCTGCGACACGCGGTCCAGCTGACTCGGCACGGCGGCTGCGATAGTGGCCAGCCATTTGTCATCCACAACCAGTGTCTTGATCTCGTCCTCCGTGAGTTTGCCATACTTGGCCGCAATCTTGGCCTCCAATTTCTTCTGGGCGTCTTTGACTCGGTTGTTGGTGTCGGTCTCCTGTTCGATGAGGGCGAGGTAGTCCATCAGCACGTTCAGCTCATCCGCAAATTTCGCATCATCCTTGATTTCCTTAATCCGTGCAATGACAGCAGCTTTGGTTACTTTCCCTTTGTCATTTTTCACCTCGGCCAGCAGCCCTTCGTCGCCCCCGTGTTCCTCGGCCATTTCTTCCATGCTCTGCACAGGGGCGGCAGCCTCGGATTCCAGGATTTCAATGGCGGCCTGCTCCGCTGCAAAGTAATGGGCAACGAGAACATTAACGGGAATCAGATCGGCCTTGAACTTCCGCTTCCCCACCGTGAAGTCCGGTTTTTCCTTCGTCTTCCTGTCCTTGTCCTCAATGATGAGCCGGGGCTTGGTGGCTTCTTTCCAGCCGTCGCTGACGATCATATACATCGTCCTGCATGGTCTCGGCCCAGAAATCCATCAGGTGCTGATAGATGTCGTAGGCATTGATCAGCCGGGCCTTCCGAAAGGTCTCCAGCAAGTCTTCGGAGAGGGTTTCGATGAGCGTCTTGGGGTGGTCGTCCTTGGCAATGCCAGCGAGACGCGGGGCGTTGGCGGCCGTCCACTGCGCGAACAGTGTGGCGACGGAAGCGTTGAAAGCGGTGAACTCTGCATGGCTGAAGATGGCGGCCTTGATGTCGGCCACGGGCGGCTTCAGGCGGCTGTAACCGGGGCGTCCGATCGACTCGAATAGGAGCGGACGCAGGCTGGGAAAGATCCGCCAGTACCGATCAAGGTCGTCGATATCGCGGTCGGGAATGCCGCCGCGCAGGTGTCCATCGATGTCCTGTAAATCATCGGGCTCGGTGCAGTCAATGTAGCGTGGAAGGTTAAGGTTGAAGTCGTTTTTCGGGTCGCTGATCTCCGAGAGCGGTACCATTCGCGAATACTTGGGAATCTCCACCTGCCGTGTGAAGGTGTCCACGACCCTATGGATGTCCTGGGCGCGCAAGCGGTTCTTGTTGCCGTCCTTGATGTAACCCTTAGGAGGCGTCGATCATGAAAATGCCCTTGCGGGCATGGGCGTTCTCCTTGTCGAGCACAAGAATGCAGGCGGGAATGCCGGTGCCGTAAAAGAGGTTGGCCGGCAGGCCGATGATACCCTTGATGAAGCCGCGCTTGACAATCTCTCTGCGGATGGCAGCATCGGCGCCGCCGCGAAACAGTACGCCGTGGGGATGGATGACCGCGCCCTTCCCCGTGCTTTTGAGGCAGGCGAGAATGTGCAGCAGGAAAGCGAAATCGCCATTCTTCTGCGGTGGAATCCCGTAAGCGAAGCGGCCGTAAAGGTCGTTGGCCGGGTCGAAGCCGTTGCTCCATGCCTTGGATGAGAACGGGAAATTGGCAACGACGAAGTCGAACGTCTTGAGACGGCCGTCGCTGCCTTTGAAATGCGGGCTGGAGAGGGTATTGTCCTTCCAGATTTCGGCTGTAGTACAGTCGTGGAGAATCGTGTTCATCCGCGCCAGCGCGGCGGTGGCGTTGTCCATTTCCTGCCCGTAAAGGGCAAGGTCGAGGCCGGTTTGGCTTTTTGCTTCGTCGTGGGCCTTGAGGAGGAGAGACGCCGATCCGCAGGTGGGATCGTGGGCGGATTGGCTGGCGCTCCTGGCGTTGCCGATGCCGATGACCTTTGCCATGATGCGGGAGACCTCTGCCGGGGTGTAGAACTGCCCCTTGCTCTTGCCCGACTCGGTGGCGAAGTGACGCATGAGATACTCGTAGGCGTCGCCCAGGAGGTCGTCACCTTCGGCACGGTTGTTGCGGAAGTCGAGGGCCGGCGTGCTAAAGATGGCCACCAGATTGGAAAGGCGGTCCACCATTTCCTTTCCTCTACCAAGCTTTCCCTCGTCGTTGAAATCGGCTACATCGATGATACCCCTGAGACCGTTGACCTCGGCCAACTTGCCGATGATCTTGTTGATCTTGTCACCAATTTCCTTGTCGCCCTTGAGTTCTATACTTTTCTTTGGAGTGTGTCAAATCCGGAAGTTCAAGAAGCTGGCAAATTCCGCATCAATAGTAATGGGCGGTAAACCTGTGCACAGTTCAAAGCGTATTCAATGGGAGGATAAGGAAATTGGACCTGAACAGTTGTATTTGAACGGGGTGAGCGCGGTTTTATCAGTGATGCCAGAATTTCTGTGTCTTCAGGTTGCTTGGTGATTTTCTGCAGGTATATCTCTGAGAAGTAGTAAGTCTCATAAAGCTCCCCGTTGATGCTAAAATGTTTAATTTCCAGCTATTCGTTCTGCCAGTCCAAACGCGCGGTCAAGGTCGAAGCTTTCAAAATCCACAGGACGGAGCACCGGTTTCAGTTCCGTGTTGATCTGGGCCTTGAGTTTCTCTTTACGCGCCGGAGACAGATCGATAAGAGGATTTCCCGGAACTTTCAGCTTTTCGGCAAGAAGCTGGAAGAGATGCCGATCGCTAAGATCCATCTTATTCCGGGAGGCCAGATAATCGATATCGAAGAAGTCCCGAATGGCCGGTTCCAAACGTGTCAATGCCGCCCGCAGTTTCTCGGCGATAGCCTCCTTCATGGACAGGGTGGTTAAATCGATGTCGGGGACCGGGGATTTTCGTGTAAAAGGATTCAGCAGCAGCGTTCTGGCCTTCATTTGCGCGGGCGGCATCAGGGGCATTTCACGCAATCCCACTTCAATCTTGATGCGGGCCGCTTCTTCCGAGAGGAAGACCGAGGGGTAAGTCACATAAGCGACGTACTGCCGGGAGCTGTTATGCCCAGTGAAATCCTCAGCGAGTGTGAGGATACTCATCTCCTCTGGTATTTGCCTCACCCATTCCCTGACCGGCGCCATCCGTTTCCGTCGCACGGAAATGCTCACTTCCGGAGGCGTCGAAATCATAAAATCGAGGTCCTCACTGAGCCGGTAGAAATCGGCATAGACCTTACCGATGCAGGTGCCTCCCCGGAAAATCAGAGGGCTATCCGGCTGGTCATATAGATATTGCAGAAGGACGGTGCAGAAATAATCCTTTTCGATGAGGGTGGCATTCAATCCGGTCTGCCCCGCAGTGAAAAGCACCGCCTCTCGGAAGAATGCCTGATCTTCGTGGATCGAGATCCTATGATCGCGGGATGGATCCATTGACAATCAACCCCCACTCTCTATTGACACTGCCTTTCGCCTCCCGGCCTGGTATCCATGGGATCAATGACCTTGTCGGAGCGAGCTGACGTTTTATCTTCCCGAGTCGATCATCTGTGATGCCGATCTGGGCAAGCAGGTATCCGATGCGCTTGACGGTTCCCTTGTTGCCGTATTGAAGCGTGTCCGCGATCAGCTTTTCTATGAGGGATGGATCTTTTTTCAGCGTTTCCGCGATCCATCCGTAGGCCCGTGGAAGGGTGTTGTACCGGGACCAGTCATAGACGGCATCAACAAGCGCCCTGGTTTTGGTGACCATGACGGCGTCGATGCCATCAGGCGTCATCAAGTTCTTTGTCGAACCCAACCGTTTGACGTCCGTCTTGATAAAGACGAAATCGGTTCCGCCGATCTCCTTTTCTCCGAAAATCCGGTCATTGTAAACGTAAATCCGGTTCGGGACCTGGTCGTCGAAGCCATGGAAGTTAAAGGCGCTGGGGCCGCTGATTTGATATTGGCCTTTGAGGACTTCCATGAGTTTGGAGAGGATGTAATAGCCGCTGACCGTCCACCGTCCGCCGACAGGCATACGGGAAGGGACCAGATAGACGCCCCTTTTCAAACGGATAATCAGACCTGAGGTCGCCATCCGGTTGAGGAGTTTCCATTCCTGTTCGGCACTAATATCCAAGGCGGAGGCAATTTCGCCCGAGGAGATGAATTCTTTTTTCCTGAGCTGGGCATAGGCGAGAAGCTGCATTTCAAATTTGCCCAGCTTGGTTTTTTCCTGTTTCACTATATTGTCCGTTCCTTCCTTGGCAGAGGAGTTAAGTGGAAAATAGTAAAACAAAGGGCTTTTGTCAAACTTTTTTTGAATCATGATTGGAAGACATTCAGATTCAACACGAGCGGGCAATACGCTGTCAAGACTTTGCCCCTTTCAATCCGAAGTCAATAAATTCACAGGACTGGCTGTGGCATTGACTTGTATTTGAAGGGATATGTTTGCTGCAGGTACAGAAGAGACGGATAAACTTTATCGCACATAGCGCTTTCAAACCAGCCAGGATGCCGGGTCCTTGCTGAAGAACGCTTCGAGAGGAATTCCCTGGCCCCCGACGAGGAGTGCACGCGCCTTGGGATAGCGGTCGCGGAAGCGCGTCAGGCCGGTGGCCTTGCCGCTGCGGCCGCTCTTCACCTCGATGGCCCAGATGTCCCGCCCCCTGGCGACCACGTAATCGACCTCGTGCCCACCCTCCCGCCAGTAGGAGATTTCGTATTCCACCGAATAGAGACTGTTGCACAGACAGGCGCCGACGGCATTTTCCACCAGCCGCCCTCACCAAATCGTATCGTTTAGGGAATCGGCAAAAGTTCGCGTGGAAAGCGCATTGACCAGGGCGTTGTTCCAGAGGACCAGCTTCGGGCTGCTTCCGCGCTTTCGCTGTTTCCCCCTGGAGAACAGCTCCAGGCCGCTCGCCAGAAAGGCCGTTTCGAGAAGCTTCAGGTAATGGGCCAACGTCGTGGTGTTCCCCGCATCATGGAGTTGGCCGAGCATCTTGTTATAGGAGACGGATTGGGCCGGAAGGGTGGCCGCCAGGGCGAAGAGATGGCGCAGAAGGACCGGCTTGGCGATTTTGCTCATTTGGAGCACATCGCGGGCGAGGACTGTTTCGATGAGGGAGTCTGCGATGTAGCGCTTCCAGGAGGATTCGTTTTCCGTGAAAGATGCGTCCCCTGGATAGCCGCCGAAGTAGATCCACTGCTCCAGGCTCCAGCCGAAGGCGGTGCGGCACTCTGGATACCCCCAGTGATTGCACCGATGAAGGAAGAAGCGGCCGGCTAGGCTCGACAGCCCTTCCTGCATGAGAAGCGATGACGATCCGAGGATCAGGACGCGGATCTCCGGCATTTTCGGACGGCTATCCCATAGGAGCTTGAGGGTCTCGCTCCATCCCCGCACCTTCTGCACCTCGTCTAGGATGAGGAGAATCGGGCCACCCGGCGGGGCGCCTTCGGCCATGGCGCGCCGCCATTGGGTTTCGATCCAGGCCGAATCGAGGGGAACCGGACTGTCGGCGGTGGCATAGACAGTCGGAATGCCGATGGATTCCTCAATCCGGCGGGCGATGGTGGTTTTTCCCACCTGCCGGGGACCGATCAGGACATGGATAACACGGGCAGGCCGCGAAAGCTCCGTATGCAGGATCGATAAGAGGGGCCGTTCATATTTCATAACACTATTATATCAAATGACTTCAACCGATGCAATAAACTTTACTCAATGAATGAGTAAAATTACTCAACTATCTACTACCAAGGCAAGATTATTAGTCTCGTCATGCCAACCAACAGCGAAGCAAGGGTAATCAGTAAACATTTCGAATCGCATTCAATGACCCGACCGATCATCCCACATCTCGCTTTGTATTTGCAACTGAGTGAGGAAGTAATCCTCAGAATTTGCCCTCGAAATTTTTTTCACGCTGCGTTCATCGTCAGAATCGCCTCGTTCAGGGATTACCGACGATCTTTATGCTTACGGTCACATTTCCATCCGGAACGGCAAGGAGGCTCTTTTCCAGGTTCACCCTGCCGATCGCTTCGAGTCGATCCAGGAACGCGGCGACGCTCTGCGCTGCCATTTCAGCCTTCAGGAATTCTCCTCCCTCGCGATGCCGCCTCTCGATGATCCGGGCGTTGATTTCACCGAGGCGCTCTTCGATCTTCCGGACGGCGACATACGTATCCCTGACCTGAATCGTCAGGTCAATGGCTGATCGCTTGATGTCTGCTGCAGCCGTCAATCGTGACGGGGCAAGCGCGGACGTCATTTTTCCGCTTTCCCCGGTCGCGGCGTCGGTATCGGCCATCTTCTCTTTCCGTTTCTGTTCCGGCAGGAGAGTTTCAAGCGCCTTGTCGGCCTCCTGCTTTCCGGCCCCGTCCTGCGCCTTGCTCAACGCCTCCGCTCCGACCGGCGGACCCTCCTTTTCTCTCGCCGCCATGACCGGAGCCGCGGGTTTCATGGCCGATGGACGTTCTTCTTTTATCGGCGCTCGTGAATCGGCTATCCTGTGCGCTTTCTCCCCGTTTTCGATCGGGGGGGCGACAAACCGCTGCCAGTTCTTTTCGGGAAGATCCCCGGCGGGCGCCCGCTTGGCCGGTGTGACGGCAGAAGGGGCTACGCGAGCTTGGGGGGATTCAGCCGTGACCTGGCCCTTCCCGAGTTCGGTCAGGGGGATGGGAAGCGGCGCCAGTTGTTTCATTTCCGGCTCGTCTTTCTGGTAGACATAGAAGACAAGGACGGCAACGAGAAGCGTGGCCAGGGCCTGGATGGGAATCTTCATGTGCAGCGGATAGAAGAACTTCCGGAAGATCCCCTGTTTCTGCCCGGCCTCTTCCCTGACCCGGGACATGATCCTCTCCTCGAAGAAAGGCGGAGGTTCCAACTCTCCGAGGCCGTGCACAAGCTCTTCCGCTTTCTTCAGGTCCGCAAAGGCCCGGCCGCAACGGGGACAGGAGGCAAGATGGCCCGCGATGTCTTTTTTCTCTTCCGGGGAGAGGAGATCCTCCAGGTAGGCCGGAAGCCGATTTTCGATCTCGCCGCACGTCATTTCAGATCACCGAATACCCGGAGAAGTCTGTCTTTCAGGGCGTTTCTGGTCCGGAAGAGCCGCGACCTGACCGTTCCCTGGGGCAGTTTCAGCATCATACCGATCTCTTCGTAAGAAAAGCCCTGGATGTCCCGAAGGACCAGGACTTCCCTCTGTTCGCCGTCGAGGGAGCCGATGCATTCCTGAACCTTCGCGTCCCGCTCCCGCTTTTCGAGCCGCTCGACAACCGACTCCTCCTGGGAACGGGGCTCGTTCAGGAAACTTCCGCCTTCCGATTTCACGGGATCATCGAGCGACCCTGCCTCGTGGCGCGAACGGGCGGTCTTCCGCTTTATATGACTTCTCGAATGATTCAGGACGATGCCGCAGAGCCAGGTGGAGAACCGGGCATCTCCCCGGAATTTTCCGATCGCCCGGTAGGCGGAGAGGAAGGCCTCCTGCACCACATCGCAGGCCTCGTCGTAGTCGCCGATCATTCTGTAGGCGATGTTGAGCATCTTCTTCTGGTGCCTCCTGACCAGGACCGAGAATGCTTCGGTCTCGCCCCGCTGGCAGCTTGCGACAAAACCGGCGTCATCATCCCCGATGGTCCGGTTCTGCGCACCCACTGGATCAGGGTTCTGCGGCAAGGCGTTTACTCCTGTCATAGCGTGCGGAGCGAGGCAATCCTGTAAATAGACGTTACATTTTAAGGCTAACACGTTGCTCAGCTCCACGCAATGATAGAAAACCCGTCGTTCCCATCTCGCGCCCTCTCAGGGACGAAAGCTCAGCGGAGGCGGGGCGGCGTAACCGTCATTGTCCCAGAAGCGGTTGGGCGGGCGGCGGGGCAGCTTGGCGCATTCAACCACCCCCAATTTACAGAGGGTCGAACGCCACTCGTACTTGAGGTAGATGGTTTCCGTCGCCCATTTCTCCGGCTCGAAGGCCACGATCTGCGAGGGGGAATACTCATCCCGGCCATAGCCGGTGCCGGCGCTCTCCAGCGCCTGTTCCGACCGGGCGTCCTTTTCCTTCATCAGCTTGCCGGCGGTTTCTGCTTTGTCGGCCGAACCTTCCGCCTTGCCTTCATAGCCGCGTGGGAAGGAGGGGGGTGCCTGGAACAGGGGTTTCGGCAGTTCGCAGCGCCGCACCTCGGGATAGACCGCCACGGCGATCACCCCCATAGCGCTCTCGTCGCCGAAGGCCGCGGCGTAGGAGTCGGGTACGTCGGTGAAGTAGAAACGGTTGATGTGATCCTGGGTTGTGCGCCAGCCCGCAAATTCTCCCGAACTGTATGGTTCCAGGATGTACATGCGCTCGCTGTTCTTCAGCCAGGATTTCGTGCCGCTGATGATGTTGCGGCCATCCACCGCGATGACCAGCCCGACCCGCCGGTTGAGACGGTTCTTCACCTCGATGCGGTAGTGGTCCCCTTTGATCGCCTCGGCGTACACCTTGCGCACGCCATGGCGCATTTTCACCGGGTAGGTCGGCAACGTCCGGCCGTCATCGGTCACGATCCGCACCTCCACGGCGTCCCCGACGCCCCCTGCCCACGCGCTTGCCGTGCACACCACGATTGCCAGAATGACGATTGCAATGGTCTTCATGATCTGCTCCTCCTTTTAAGTTGTCTTTGTAACCTTAGACAGGAGGAGGCAGAGAAAAGTTCCCGGAAAGTTTTTTTGCGTTATGCATCAGGAGGCGCGGGGCTTCCTGGCGGCCCTGGACGCCGGCTTTCAGGCAACCTCGTGGAGGTTCATCGCTGTTTCAAGGCAGAGATTTCGGTTGAAATTACTTTTTCCTTCGGAAGGCTTGGGTGCCTGGTCTAGGCGCTGGAGAAAGCGGAACGCCGGGCCGCCCACATCAAGGGGCAGGACGGCGCCAGCGGTCAGGTTTCGCTAATCGATGATCACTCGTATCTTTCCCAAAAGGAATTGGACCGATCCTCTTATACCTTCCGTTCTCGACTTCCCCAATAACGGACCCGCAGATCCCTTTTCAATATCTTTCCATAGTTATTCTTGGGCAGCTCATCTATAAAGTCCACCGATCGAGGCTTTTTGTAACCGGCAATGTGATTCTTGCAAAAAGCGATCAACTCCTCCGCCGTAACCGACCGTCCTTCCACAAGGGATACAACCGCCTTGACAGCCTCTCCCCATTGGGGATCGGGGACCCCGATCACGGCGACCTCCCGAACGGCCGGATGTTGGATGAGGACTTCTTCGATCTCCCGGGGATAGATATTCTCTCCCCCGCTGATGATCATGTCCTTTGAACGATCCATGATGAACAGATAGCCCTTCTCATCCATATACCCCACATCCCCGGTATGAAGCCATCCCCCCTTGAGAGCGGCTTTTGTCGCTTCGGGGTTCCGCCAGTACCCCCTCATCACGAAATCCGAGCGGGTCACAATTTCCCCCGTCTCCCCGGGCGGGAGTTCCCTGTCTTCCCCGTCAAAGGTCTTTACCTCCACATCCGTTCGCGAGAAACCGGCAGAGGCAAGGCGTTTCATCTGCTCAGGAGACCCATCCAACACATGGTCGCTATGGGGCAGATAGGTGATGGTCATAGGCGATTCGGCCTGCCCGTATAATTGCACGAGGCAAGGCCCCAGCTTTGCCATCGCCTTCTTCAGGTCTTCAACCAGCATGGGCGCACCGCCATAATTGAGGGCCCTCATGGAAGTGTGGTCATACCTGTCCGCATGAGGGCTCTCGATCATCAATTTGATCATGGTCGGGGCGGCAAACATGTTGGTCACACGATGGTCCTGAATGGATTTAAAGATGAGCTCGGGATCAAAGGACTTTGACGGCAAGATGACGTTTGCCGCGCCTTTGGCCACATTGGGCAGAGCATAGAGGCCGCTTCCATGGGAAAGAGGCGCGGCGTGCAAGATGGCGTCATCCGGACCGAACCCCGGACAGATATCCGCAAAGAAGTTCATGGTCATTGCCAACAGATTTCGATGGGTCAGCATGACTCCCTTGGGTTGGCCCGTCGTCCCTGAAGTATAGAAGAGCCACGCGAGATCATCGGGATGAACCCCCACGTCCGAAAACCTATCGGAACCCTTTGAGATGAGGTCTTCATAATCCAGGAGCTCGCCCTCTGCACCCGATAAGGCAATAAGATGGCGGGCGTTTGGAAAATGTTCTCGTACTTCGATGATCGGCCCATTGAACTCCGGAGACAGGATCACCGCCTCAGCCTCGGAGTGGTCGATAATAAAAGAAACCTCTTTGGGATGGAGCCGCCAGTTGATGGGGACCGCCCCATATCCGGCCTTGAAACAAGCGAACATTGATTCCAGCATCTCGGGGTAATTATATTGAAGCAAAGCCACTTTGCCCCCCTGTCTGACGCCCAGATGGTTCAAGGCATTTGCCAGCCGATTCACCCTGGCGTTGAACTGAGCGTAAGACAGTTTCCTTGGCCCGTGGACGATCGCCGGCCTATCAGGAAATGTCCTGGCCGTCTTTGTCAAGAGATTGCCGATATTCATGTGTCCTCCGCGTTGCAGATACCTTTCGGGGTTTTGCGCGGGAGAAGCCGCACTATGGAAACCATCCGTTTCGCGGCTGGAAAGCCGCTCCCACAAAGGGAGTGCCTCCTTTATTTGAGCGGTTTCTTTTCAATCTGGACGAGGCATGTGCTCCCGGTAAAGGCGCCGCCCGGGGACTTTTGGTCCCGGGTCAGGACGTTCACGCAGCCGCCGTGGTCGAGCCCCTGGGCATCAGGGCGGTACCACGCGCCCTGGTCCAGGCTCGCGACCCCCTTCAGGATGCGCTCCGTGACCTTGACTGTGGCGAGGAGCTGGCCGCGGCCGTTGTAGACTCGAACCGAGTCGCCGGTGGCGATGCCCCGGGGTTCCGCGTCCGCGGGGTTGAGCCAGAGGATGTCGTCCGCAAGGGCTTTCATCCGCTGAACGTTGTCCCCCTGGGAGTTGATCCTGCCCTTCGAGTGGGGGCTCACAAGCTGAAGAGGGTAGGTCTCGGCCAGCGGGTCGCCCGGCCCCTCCCAGGGGGGGATGTACGTGGGAATGGGGGGGATCAGGGGATTCTTCATGTCGGCCAGGATCTGGCTGTAGATCTCGATCTTTCCGGACGGGGTCCGGAAGGGGTTTCGGGCGGGGTTCTCGATCTGCTCGCGAAACGCCACGTAGGGCCCGTCGAGCTCCACCCGGTGCACGCCCTGCTCCCTGAGGGTCTCATACGCCGGCAGGCCCGGGGTGGCGGCCACGAATGCCCGGAGCCACTCCTCGTCGGACTTGGGATTGTAGTCGGCCAGGCCCAGCCGGGAGGCGAGCTCGGAGAAGACGGACAGATCCGACCGCGTGCCCGGCAGCGGGTCCAGGGCCTTCCCCATGTGGATGAAGTAAGGTCCGCCCGCCCACGGCTGACCCACATCCTCCCGCTCCAGGAAATGAGTGACAGGCAGGATGATGTCGGCGTGCCGGGCCGTGGGGGTGAGGAAGAGCTCGTGGGCCACGATGAACTCAGGCGCTTTCAAGGCCTGTACGCCTTTGTTGACATTCAGGAACTGGTTCAGGAAGTTGCTGGCGACCACGTAGAGGAGCTTGATATCGCTCGGGTAGCCGCCCGCCTTTCCCCGGAGTAGCGCGTCATAGAGCTCGGTCACGTGGACGGAGGGGTTCTCGCCCTTGGGCACGGGAAACGACTGGGCCAAGTTGCCCAGGGGCATGATGCCGGTGCCGCCGCCGACGTAGCCCCCCTTGACGCCGATGTTCCCCGTCATGGCGGCGAGCACCTGGGCGGCCCGGTGGAACTGCTCGCCGAACGCGCTGCGGCCGGGGGCCCACCCCGCGCATAAGGCTGCCGGCTTTGCGCCCGCATACTCCCGGGCGAGCCGCTCCGCCGTCGGGGCCGGCACCCCGGTGATGCGCTCCGCCCAGCCGGGGGTCTTCGGCTCCCCGTCCTCCTTGCCCGTCACGTAGTCCCGAAAAGCCTCGAAGCCCGAGGTGTAGGCGTCAACGAACCGGTGGTCGTAGAGGTCCTCGGCGATCATGACGTGCGCCATGGCAATGAGAAGCGCCGCATCGGTTCCGGGCCGGATGGGGATCCACTCGTCGGCCAGCGCCTTGGCCGAAGGGGTTTGGCGGGGATCCACGCAGAGGACCCGGGCGCCTCTTTTTCTGACCTCTTCGAGGTAGCACGCCGTGTCCGGGCCGAACCGCGTCACCTCCGGGTTCCAACCCCAGAAGAGGATCAGCCGAGAGTGGAGCAGGGTGTCCCGGGTCGCGCCCGTAATGGCCGAGCCGAAGGTCGCCCGGGAGGCGAAGATCGCCGCCTCCAGGGAGGTGTTTCCCCGGGGCGTCGTACATCTTCCAAAGAGCGCGAAAAACCGCCGCGCCGCCTTTCCAGCGTCGTGAAGCGCGCCAATGGCCCCTCGGGAGTCCATGAGGAAAATCGAGTGGGACCCATGTTGCTCCTTGACCCGGCTGAGTTCCCCGCACACGGCGCCCAGGGCCTCATCCCAGGAGATGGGTTCGAAGGCCCCACTGCCCCGCTCGCCCACGCGCTTGAGGGGCTCGGTTAGGCGGTCCGGGGCGTGCACCACGTGCC
>MICJ01000108.1:45857-50410 GCA_001830835.1 Syntrophobacterales bacterium GWC2_56_13
CGCGGCCGCACGCCTTGAGGCTCAGGCCGGCCTGGTTCTCGGTGAGTATCCGCTCCACCCTGCCTTCCGACACGTGCACCTTCAGGAGACATCGCGCCCCGCAGTCGTAGGAGCAGGTGGATGTGACGACCCGTTCGGTTCTGTCGGAATCTGCTTTCGACGCCATGATCGTGCTCCTTTCTTGGCCAGCGAGAAGTGCGGCCGGAGGCATTGATGGAACTGATTGATTGAATTGATAAGAACTTGCTTTTCTGTAGGGGGAAGGATACGACGGGCCGCCTTGTGTGTCAAGGAGATTTTATCGCAGCCCATCTCAAAACCGTGGACGCCGTTCAGATTGCAACGGCGCCAAATGAAAAGGCCCCCGTCGCAAGCACAAGCAACGGGGGCCTCTGTTTCAATCAACAGTGCCGGGAATGATTACATCCCCATGCCGGGGTATCCGCCGCCGCCCGGAGGCATGGCCGGCATCGCCGACTTCTCTTCGGGCTTGTCCGCAACCATGCACTGGGTCGTCAGCATGAGCGAGGCGACGCTTGCCGCATTCTGCAGGGCAAACCGGGTCACCTTGGTCGGATCGATGACCCCGGCAGCAATCATGTCTTCATACTTATCGGTCCGGGCGTTGAAGCCATAGGCGCCCTTCTTCTCCTTGACCTTCTCCACGACAATGCTACCTTCCATGCCGGCATTATTGGCGATCATCTTGAGGGGCTCCTCGAGGGCCTTCTTCACGATACGGACGCCGACCTCCTCGTCGCCTTCGAGCTTCATCTTGTCCAGCGCGGGAAGCGCCCGGAGATAGGCCACTCCGCCGCCGGGAACAATCCCTTCTTCGACAGCCGCGCGGGTCGCGTTGAGGGCGTCCTCGACGCGCGCCTTCTTCTCCTTCATCTCCGTTTCGGTCGCGGCGCCGACCTTGATCACCGCCACACCGCCAACCAGCTTGGCCAGCCGTTCCTGGAGCTTCTCGCGGTCATAGTCGGAGGTCGTCTCTTCGACCTGGGCGCGGATCTGCTTCACCCGGCCCTGGAGGGAGGCGCGATCGCCCGCTCCATCGATGATCGTCGTATTGTCCTTGTCGATGTTGATCCTCTTGGCGCGGCCAAGGTCTTCCAGCTTCGTGTTCTCCAGCTTGTATCCCATCTCCTCGGAGATCATCTTGCCGCCCGTCAGGATCGCGAGGTCTTCGAGCATGGCCTTCCGTCTGTCACCGAACCCGGGAGCCTTGACGGCGGCCACATGGAGGGTGCCGCGGATCTTGTTGACCACGAGGGTCGCCAGCGCTTCGCCTTCGATATCCTCCGCGATGATCAGCAGCGGCTTGCCCATCTTAGCGATCTGCTCCAGAATGGGAAGGAGGTCTTTCATGCTGCTGATCTTCTTTTCATAGATGAGGATCAGGCAGTCTTCGAGTTCGACTTCCATCTTTTCCGCGTTCGTCACGAAATAGGGGGAGAGATAACCACGGTCGAACTGCATCCCTTCGACGATCTCCAGTTCGGTCTCAAGCCCTTTGGCCTCTTCAACGGTGATGACGCCTTCCTTGCCGACCTTTTCCATGGCCTCCGCGATGATCGCGCCGATCGCCTCGTCACTGTTGGCGGAAATGGTGCCGACCTGGGCGATCTCCTTGGCATCCTTGGTCGGTTTGCTCTGTTTCCGGAGTTCCTTCACGACCACTTCCACGGCCTTGTCGATCCCGCGCTTGACGTCCATCGGGTTGCTCCCGGCGGCCACGCTCTTCGCGCCTTCCCGGAAGATCGCCTGGGCCAGGATCGTAGCGGTGGTGGTTCCGTCACCGGCGACGTCGCTCGTCTTGCTGGCCACTTCCTTCACCATCTGAGCGCCCATGTTCTCGAACTTGTCCTCAAGCTCTATCTCCTTGGCCACTGTCACGCCGTCCTTTGTGACCATTGGGGCGCCGTAGCTCCGGTCTAAGATCACATTTCTCCCCTTGGGACCGAGGGTGATCTTTACCGCATCGGCCAGGGTATTGACACCCTTGAGAATCGATTTTCTCGCCTCTTCATCGTACTTAATTATCTTAGCTCCCATTTACTGTATCCTCCTTCTATATGATCAATTTATTATTTCTCTATGACGCCAAGGATATCGTCCTCGCGCATGATCAGGCGCTCCTCGCCGTCGATCTTCACCTCGGTCCCCGCATACTTGCCGAAAAGGATCCGGTCGCCCGCCTTGACATCCGGCTTGATCAGGTTGCCGTCTTCGGTGGTCTTTCCCTTGCCCACGGCGATAACCAGCCCTTCCATAGGCTTCTCCTTGGCGGTGTCGGGAATGATGATCCCCCCCTTGGTCGTCGCCTCCTCTTCAATCCGCTTGACGATCACCCTGTCCTGTAATGGTCTGATTTTCATGCTTTAACTTCTCCTTTCTTCATTATATTAGATTTGCAACTCATCTTATGGCCCGTCAGGTCTGCCTATAATAAGCATCTATTCCTTCCTGTCAAGACGTGCCGCACAAATATTTGACGGCTTCATAAAAGCCCGGGATCTCTCTTTGCTCTCAAACCGCAACCTCCGCCTTTGCGGGGTACGAACCGGAACACCGACCGCCTCGGGCAGAGATCCTGCTTACAGGGCGGGCAATACGACACCCCTCCGCCATTGCCGGCTCACTCCTCAGGAAGTGGCCGGCTTGATCTCCACCGGCACACGACAGAGGGCCTTGAACCGAGCGGCATCCTCGACGGAACCGACGATCTCCCCCCAATGGATCGGGATGGCCGCCTCCGGCTGGATAAGATTGACCAGTTCGGCCGCCTCTTCGGCGTTCATGGTATAGGTCCCCCCGACGGGAACAATGACAATGTCCGCTTTAACGGCCTTCATCTCCGGCACGAAATCCGAGTCTCCCGCATAGTAGATCCTCTTCCCCCCGAGGGTGATGATGAAACCGAGCCAACCCTCCCTTCGCGGATGGAAAGGCACCCCCGGGCTCCGCATCCGGACGGTGTTGTAAGCCGGCACGGCTTCCACCTCGATCCCGTCCACGGCGACGGCATCCCCGGGCCTGAGCGCCCGGACATCCCCGGACAGTTTCGCCGCACTGTCGGGCGTGGTCAGGATCACCGTCTCCGCCTTCCGGATCTTTTTCACATCTTCCGGGGAGAGATGGTCGTAGTGGCTGTGGCTGATGAGGATCAGATCCGCCTTCTCCTCGCCTTTGATCTTCCAGGGATCGATGTAGACGATCTTTTTCCCTCTGATCTTCACGCTCGAATGACCGAGCCAGAAAATATTCTCCAACATCTCACACCCCCTAAAAAAGATGTTCCGTCAATTCCCTCAGGGAACCGATTCGGATGAGCTCCATCCGGGTCTCGGGAAGGGCCTCGCGCGAAAGCGTCCGGGGAAGGATGCAGCGCATGAAACCCATCCGGGCCGCCTCTTTGATCCGGACTCCGGCCTGCGAGATCCCCCGGATCTCGCCGGTCAGGCCGATTTCACCGAAAACCACAGTCCCGGCAGCGATCGGCCGGTCCAAAAAGCTGGAGGCCATCGCGGAGACGATCCCCAGATCGATCGCCGGTTCGTCGACCTTCACCCCGCCCGCCACATTCAAGAAAATATCGCTGCCGCTCAGATGGATGCCGCAGATCTTATCCATCACCGCCACCAGCAGCGACACCCGGTTGTGGTCCACGCCGATCGCCGTCCGTCTCGGCATCCCAAAACTCGTGGGACTCACGAGGGACTGGACCTCGATCAGGATCGGCCGGCTCCCCTCCATGCTCGGCACGACCACCGATCCCGCGGCCGCTTCCGGCCGCTCCGCCAGGAAAAAGGCCGAGGGGTTGGAAACCTCGGCAAGGCCGGTATCCCGCATCTCGAAGACGCCGATTTCATGGGTGGGACCAAAGCGGTTCTTGATCCCCCGGATGATCCGGTAAGCATGACCCGAATCCCCTTCGAAATAGAGGACCGTATCCACCATGTGCTCCAGGACCTTTGGTCCGGCGATCGAACCGTCCTTCGTGACATGGCCGACGAGAAAGATCGGAATGCCCGTCTGCTTGGACAGGAGGATCAGTCTCCCCGAGGCCTCGCGCACCTGCCCCACGCTGCCCGGCGCGGAAGAGAGAACAGAGGAGTAGACGGTCTGGATGGAGTCAATGACGGCCACGGCCGGCTTGATCTCCTGAATGCGGCTAAGGATGCCTTCCAGCTCGACCTCGACCAGGATCAGGAGATCCTTCGCGGAGGCGCCGAGTCTCTTTCCCCGGAGTCTGATCTGCCGGGCCGATTCCTCGCCGGAGACATAGAGGACCTTGAGTCCCCGCTCCGCCATTTTCTCAAGAACCTGCAGCAGCAGCGTCGATTTTCCGATCCCGGGATCCCCCCCGACCAGGATGGCCGAGCCGCCGACGATCCCGCCGCCCAGGACGCGGTCCATCTCGGCAATCCCTGTGCTGATCCGTTCCCCCTCGTCGGCCTCGATGGCATCGATGGACTGGGGAACGCCGTCGAACCGGAGGTCGGCCGGACGATTACCATCGGTCTCCCGGACCTCCTCCTCCACAAAGC
>MICJ01000109.1 GCA_001830835.1 Syntrophobacterales bacterium GWC2_56_13
CCGAGCATCGTATAGTCGAAACGGGTGTGAGAGCCCAGATTTCCGACCACCGCCGGTCCGCTGTTGAGTCCGATCCGCATGCGGAGGTCTCTGCCGATCCGCTCCCGGATGGACGGCCTCATCTCGGCCAGTTTCGCCTGGCAGCGCATGGCCGCGCGCACGCTTCTCCGGGCGTGATCGACCTGTTGCAGAGGCGCATTCCAGAAGGCGATGATGGCATCGCCCTCGTACTTATCCACGGTTCCGCCCTCCTCCTGGATGATATCCGTCATGGCCGTAAGATATTCATTGAGCAGGGCCGTCAGCGCTTCCGGATCGAGCCCCTCGGAGATGCTGGTGAAACCCTCCAGGTCCGAAAAGAAGATGGACAGCTCGCGCCTCTCCCCGCCCAGTTTCAGGCGCTCCGGATGCTGGATAAGCTCTTCGATGACAGCGGGGCTCAGATACTGTTTGAAGGCGTTCTTGATAAAGAGTTTTTGCCGCCCCTCCGTGGAATAGTAGATCACCCCGGCGGAAAACAGCGTGACGGTGACGCCCGCCTCCTGAACGACCAGGGGAAGCCAGAACCCCCGGGCATAGGCGATCAGGCAGACGGCAACCGGCAAGATGATGGAAACCCCGTACACCGTGAAGCTTTTGAAAATGCCGGATACATAGGATGTGGCCACCCCGGCCATCAGCGCCATAAGGATCGTCAGAGCCGCTAAAATCCACACCGGCACGGCCCGGATGAAGTCGTTGGAAAGCAGGTTGTCCAGGATCGTGGCATGAATCTCCACCCCGGGATAGACGCCGGAGACGGGGGCCGGACGCAGGTCGAAGAGGCCGGGTGCGGACATTCCGAAAAAGACATAACTGTCCCGGAAGGCCTCCATGTCCTTGATCGTCGGCGGCTCGCCGTTGCGGATGCGCAGTTCGCTCTGGATGACGGAAGCGGCGCTGAATGCCCTGTGCGTTCCGGATGGTCCCCGGAAATTCAGGATGGCATTTCCTTCGCTATCGATGGGCACTCTCCGGTCGCCCACCGAGAAGGCGCCGGGGACGATGCTCAGCGGTGTATCCGGACCGGCCGCCAGATAAGCGCCGAGACCCAGCGAGGGTAGGACTTTCCCATCGAAGACGCTCAAGAGCTTCGCCCGGCGATAAACGCTGTCCGGATCGGGATCGAGATGTACATTCGCCAGCACAGCGGCGCCGGCGGCGACCTCGGGCACGGGAAAGGACGCCCTGAGAAAGGCGATGCCCCCGGCCCCGGTCCCGGACAGCCATTGTTCCAGGCCCCCGACACGGAATCCCGGCTCCCGAACGGCGCCGGGCCATTTTCTCTCGGCGCCTGTGATCTGACTCACGAATACCGAACCCACAAAGGAGTTGTAATCGGCGATGGCCGCTCCGAAGGACCGATCGTCGTCCACCCCGTATTTGGAAGGCTCGGTGTAAAGGACATCGAAGGCCAGGGCCTTGACCCCGCTTCGTTTGCAAAAGCTGATGACGGCGCTGTAAATCTCCCGGGGCCAGGGCCAGGGCAGGCCGTTTTCCTCTTTCGCCCAATCCAGGCTGTTCTGATCGAGCAGGATGAGGTGGATCTTTTCCGTGGCCTTGCCCGGTTTGGCTAAAAGCCTCACCCGCCAATCCCAGGTTCTCGCCTCCCAGTTGTCGAGCCAGCCAGGAAACCAGAGAAGCAGTGCCACCGCAGACCCGATCAGGCCGGCCAGGAGCCCCTGCAGCAATTTTTTTATTGCCGGCGAGAGGGCGCTCATGATGTTCTCATACATAGTGGGAAAAGCATCGAATCCGGGACGGCTTCGTAAAAAGCTCCAGAGGCAAGGCGCGCGACTCCTGAGGAGTGAGGCGTACCTTTCGTACGCCGCAACGACGAGGGAGGAAGCACAACGCGGAGAGAGGTCTTGGACTTTTTACGTAGCCGGCGCTCATGGCTCAGATCTTTCCGACAGCCTTCGTAAACCGGGCCTGTCGCGCATCGGGGGTCCGCACCCGGGAATATTTAATGCC
Organism: Syntrophobacterales bacterium GWC2_56_13; assembly: GCA_001830835.1. GTDB lineage: Bacteria > Desulfobacterota > Syntrophia > Syntrophales > UBA5619 > JAKAFS01. The sequence continues at coordinate 2,014 of MICJ01000109.1, forward strand.
CAATTTCTGCTGGATTTCATCGATCCGGTCCTGCGGCGCGGGATGGGTCTTGGCGAAACCGCTCTCCCCCGATTTCAGATTTTTTCCCATCACCATAAGCATCTCCACCAGCCCGTTCGGGTCGTAACCAAGACGTCTGAGAATGGTCTGGGCGGCATTGTCGGCCTCGTATTCAAAGGAACGGGAGTAGCCGTTGTTGATCAAGGTCGTGGTGATATCCATGATGGCGCCGCCAAAGGTCTCCGTGAGCATGGCAACTTCGTTCGGCGCGAGCGCCCTGGCGCTTTCCGCGGCAATCGTGGTCAGGGCGTCGGTGATCCGCGCCTTCTTGATGGCCTGTATCCCGTGTTTGAGCTGGATGTGTCCGATCTCGTGGGCCAGTACGGCCGCGACGGCGTCTTCATTCCGGCAGCAGCGGAGGAGCCCCCGGGTGACGAAGATCTGCCCGCCCGGCGTGGCAAAGGCGTTGATCTCGTCGGAGTTCAGAACGAGAAAACGGTAACCGCGGAAAATCTCCGGCATGTCCGAGGCCTGGGCCAGGGTCTGGCCGAGGAGATTCAAATACTGGTTGGCCGGCTGGTTCGTGTAAGGCTGATACTTGGTCAGGATGACCGCCGCCACGGACCGGCCTATGTAATACTCCTGTTCGGGCGTGAACTCCTCGATGCTTTTGGAAACGGCGCCGGTGCTTTTTTTAATCGCCTGCGCATAAGAGGGGTGGATCATCCCGATGCTCTCGGCTTGGGTGGTCACCTTTTCGGTCGCTGTCAGCATGGTCTGGCAGCCGCATATAACCAGAGAAGCCGGCAAAAGCAGGAAGAGAATCAAGGAATCGCGTTTCATGGCGCAACCCCCTCGGGCGGGTTGACCTGCCCCTGCTTGAGGAATGCGTGCATCTGGTCAGGTTTGACCGCTAACATCTCCATCCGGTCTACCCAGGTATAATCGATATTTTTATTCTTGTTCTTGAATTCCGCCTCCACCTTGGCGTTGAACCCCTTGCCGGCGAGGGCCAGCTCACTGCTCGTCGCCCTGGTCTGGACATCCGCCGTTCCCGCCCGCAAAGCGATTTTCTTCGTGCTCAGGGCGGACATGTGCACCCACCCCTTGATTTTACCGCCCCGGATCGCCACCCTTTTCCAGGCGCCCTTGTCTTCGATGAGTTCCACCCGATCACCGTAGGCAAGACTGGCCATGACGCTCCCTAAAAAAGAAGGCGTGGAGCGCATCTGTCCCTCTTTGACCTGAACGCTCAAGAACTCCTGGGTCGCAGAAAATAAAGGCAGACAAAAAACACAGAGGAAAAGGACGGCAAGCAGAAAAGTTCTTACCCGAGACATTTATGAACCTCCGCAATGCGAGGGCTTCGACCTGACATGAAGCCCCATTCCACAAATATGGCAAGCTCCCTGTCTTTGAGGGCGGGGCCTCAAGGATATGTTTTCATTATACCCGATAATCGCCGCTGATTTCAACCACCAATCGAAAGAAAATGCCTTACCCCACAAGCGGCCTCAACCGGAATGGTCTCCTCTCCCTCAAAGCGGGGAGTTGAACATCGTATCAGGCTCACGCCAGAGGGCTCTCATCGGTCCAATGGATAGGATTATGGATAGGACTTGACGGGATGGGATAAAACATGTACCGTACTCACGTACAGAAAAGAGGGAGGAAAACGCTATGCCGATTCAGACCACCTATACCCAAGCCAGGGCGAACCTTGCAAAATTGTTCGATGAAGTCACGGAGAATCGTGAGATCGTCATCGTCCGGAGACGACGCGGCAAGGATATCGCACTCGTTGCGGCGGACGAACTGGACAGCCTAACGGAGACGGCCCATCTGTTCCGTTCTCCGAAAAACGCCCGGCGACTGCTTCAGGCCCTGGCCCGCGCCCAGGCAGGGACGGAAAAACCGAGGACGATCTCGTCCCTGAAAGAGGAAACGGGCCTTGGAGAGAAGTCATAAAACAGAGGGCGGGAAGGCTGTTCGGCGGGAGGCCGTATTCCAACCTGAGTTCCGGGAGGACCTGCGCCACTGGGTTGAAATCGATCGGAAGATCGCCCTGCGAGCGCTGACCATCGTCGAGGCGGTCCTGCGCGATCCCTTTGCCGGGATCGGCAAGCCGAAACCCCTGAAATATCTTGCCCCCGGCATGTGGTCACGCCGCCTGACGCAAGAGCACCGCATTGTTTACCTTGTCGGCGACGACCGCATCGACTTTCTCCAGGCGAGGTATCATTATTGACGGATGAGGGTTCTAATGAAAGCGATGATCCTCAAGGGCGTTTCGAGTTTCTCCGAGAACTCCGCCCCGCTCGTCCCGACCGAACTGCCGGAACCGGTCGCGGGCGAGGGAGAGATCCTTATTGCGGTCTGTGCCTGCGGCGTCTGCCACACGGAACTCGACGAAATAGAGGGACGCACGCCGCCGCCCGCCTTCCCCGTCATTTTAGGACACCAAGTCGTGGGAAAGGTTGCCGCCCGGGGAAATAAGGCCGAGCGGTTCCAACCGGGCGACCGGGTCGGGGTGGGCTGGATACACTGGGTCTGCGGGGTCTGCGCGGCCTGCCGCACCGGGAACGAGAACCTCTGTGAACGGTTCTGCGCCACGGGTCGCGACGCCCCAGGAGGCTATGCGGAGTTTATGACCGTCCCCGAGGCCTTCGCCTACCCCATTCCGGCGGTTTTCTCCGATACGGAGGCGGCGCCGCTCCTGTGCGCGGGCGCCATCGGTTACCGTTCGCTTCGCCTTGCCAATCTCCAGGACGGGCAGAACCTCGGCCTCACCGGGTTCGGCGTCTCGGCCCACCTCGTCCTCAAGATGGTCCGCCACCGCGATCCTCAAGTAAAAATCTTCGTCTTCGCCCGGAGCGAACGGGAACGCGCTTTCGCCCATGATTTAGGGGCCGCCTGGACCGGGGCGACGGAGGAGGCGCCCCCGGAAAAGCTCCACGCGATCATCGACACGACGCCCGCCTGGAAGCCGGTCTTGGAGGCGCTCAAACACCTCGCCCCCGGCGGAAGGCTGGTCATCAACGCCATCCGGAAAGAGGAGCGGGACAAGACCGAACTCCTCAATCTCGACTACCCCGTTCACCTCTGGCTGGAGAAGGAGATCAAGAGCGTGGCCAACGTCGCCCGGCAGGACATCCGGGAATTCCTGGAGCTGGCGGCGGCGATCCCCCTTCTTCCCGAAGTGGAGGAGTACTCGCTCGCGGACGCCAATCGAGCCCTTGCCGAGCTCAAAGCGGGAAAGATCCGCGGGGCGAAGGTCCTCCGGATGGCCCCCTGCACCCTCTCCTTTTCGTCCCCCTCGACGGGGGGAATCCGAAAGTCGACACAGATAATTTCACATTGACGCGGAGCATCCTTTACGGAATGAAAGGGAGGAAGCAACAAACATGGAAAAGATCAGACTGGGACGAACGGGCCTGATGGTCAGCAGGAGTGGCTTCGGCGCCATCCCCATCCAGCGGCTCGACAAGGCGGAGGCCGGCCGGCTTCTCCCGAAGGCTTACGAAAGCGGCATCAACTTCTTCGATACGGCGCGCAGCTACACGGACAGCGAGGAGAAGATCGGCCTGGCCTTGGCCGACGTGCGGGGCGAGATCCTCCTCGCCACAAAAGGCAAGGGGGAAAACCGTAAGAAGGTCCTGGAGGATCTGGAGATGAGCCTCCGCCTCCTGCGGACCGATTACGTGGACCTCCTCCAAATCCACAACCTCAAAGCGCCCCTCGACCCGGAGGAGCCGGACGGCGCCTATCAGGGGCTGCTCGCAGCCCGCGAAAAAAGGATGACCCGCTTCATCGGGATGACGACCCATCGTCTGGACGTTGCCCTCGAGGCGGCGGCCTCCGGTCTCTACGATACGGTCCAGTTCCCGCTCAGCATGATCTCCGCCGAGAAGGACCTCGGCCTCATTGCTGCCTGACGGGACGGGGACATCGGTCTGATCGCGATGAAGGCCCTCTCCGGCGGGCTGATCACGAACGCAGCAGCGGCCTTCGCCTTTATGCGTCAGTTCGACACCCTCGTTCCGATCTGGGGCATCCAGCGGGAGAGGGAACTGGACGAATTCCTCGCCCTGGAGGCCCATCCGCCCGCCCTCGACGATGCGATGCACCGGGCGATCGAGAAGGACCGCATCGAACTCGCCGGTGACTTCTGCCGGGGCTGCGGCTACTGCCTGCCCTTCCCCGGCGAGAGGGGATTGAAGGAAACGGAACAGACGCCGCAAGCGCACGAATCATTCAACGAGGATCTTCCCGGCCGGCGCCGCGGTGACCTCGCCGACGATCGCCGCCTCGGCGATCCCCGCGACGTGCATTTTGCGCAACAGCCCCTCCGCCGCCGCTTCCGGCAGGGCGATGAGGAGCCCCCCGGCGGTCTGCGGATCGAAGAGGATGTCCACCAGCCAGTCGGGGCAATCGGGGCCAATCTCGATCTGCTTCTCGCGGAATTCGCGGTTCCGGATCAGCCCGCCGGGGATGGTCCCCTCCTCGACGAGCGCCCGGACCTCCGGAAAGAAGGGAACGGAAGAGGCCCGGATCCTCATGCTGGTCTCGCTCCCCTCGATCATCTCCAGGGCATGGCCGAGAAAGCCGAAGCCGGTGACGTCCGTGCAGGCATGGACACCGGCCGTCTCCATCATCAGCTCCGCCGCCTTCCTGTTCAGCGTCGTCATGCAGGCAACGGCGCGGGCCACGAGCGCCGGATCGGCCTCGCCGCCCTTCAGGGCCGTGCTGACGATGCCGGTGCCGAGCGGCTTGGTCAGGATCAGGCGGTCTCCCGGCTTAGCTCCCCGGTTGAACAGAACCTTTTCAGGATGGATGACGCCGGTCACGGAGAGTCCGTACTTCGGCTCGTCGTCCTCGACGCTGTGGCCGCCGATCAGAAGGACGCCGGCCTCCCGCATCTTGTCCAAGCCGCCCCGGAGGATCTCGCGGAGGATTTTCACGTCCATCTTCCGGATGGGAAAGCAGACGATGTTCAGCGCGGTGAGCGGCCGCCCCCCCATCGCGTAGACGTCGCTGAGCGCGTTCGTCACGGCAATCTGGCCGAATGTGTAAGGATCGTCCACGATCGGGGTGAAGAAATCGACGGTCTGGATGATGGCCAGATCCGCACGAAGGCGGTAGACCCCGGCGTCTTCCGCATGCTCCATCCCCACGATCAGGTTCGGATCGGTGATGAGCGGCAGATCCTTCAGCGCTTCCTGCAGGTCACCCGGACCTATCTTGCAGGCTCACCCCGCCCCGTGGACCGTCCCGGTCAGGCGCACCTTCTTCTCTTCATTCATGGATTCCATCCTGCCCTTCCTTCCGGAAAATAGAAAGTGAGGGCAATCTATCAAATATGGCCGGATATTGCGAGAAGTTTGATTCTTCTTTGCGTACGCCTTCCGAATATGATAATAACCCGCCATAAAATATTTTCAGATCTGAGGTTCTCCGCATGTCGGAAAGGATAAGATACTACAGCACCAACCGCAACTTGGACCAGGTTGGGGGCATCACCCCCTTCCGAGAGACCGTCTCCTTCCGGGAGGCCCTCCTGATGGGGCAGGCCCCAGACGAAGGGCTTTTCATGCCCGAAACGATTCCCGCCCTCCCCATCGGGGCACTCAAGGCCCTGAAGGGAGCGCCTTACACTGAAGCCGCGATGCTTGTCGCAGAGGCCTTTCTCGCGGAGGAGATCGGGACCGGGGCGCTCCAGCGGATCATCGCCGACGCCTACAACTACCCGGTGCCGCTGGAGAACGTCTTCGCCCGCAAATACATCATGCGCCTCGATCAGGGGCCGACCGCCTCCTTCAAGGACTTCGCCGCCCGGATGATGGCCCGCCTGATGAGCGCCTTCCGGGACCATGGGAACCGCCTCAATGTCCTCGTCGCCACGTCTGGGGATACGGGAAGCGCCGTGGGCGAGGCCTTCAAGGGGGTGGAGGGAATCGACGTGACGATCCTCTACCCGCGGGGAGAGGTAAGCGGCCGGCAGAAGAAGCAACTGGACACCATCGGTGGGAACGTCCGGGCCGTCTCCGTGGACGGAAAGTTCGACGACTGCCAGGACCTCGTCAAGCAGGCCTTCTCCGACCCTGCCTTCGTCGATTTCAACCTGACCTCGGCCAACTCGATCAACTTCGGGCGGATCCTCCCGCAGATCATCTACTACGTCTGGGCCTGGGCGCAGCTCTCGCGGGAGGGGGAGACGGCCGTCTTCTCCGTCCCCTCGGGCAACTTCGGCAACGCCCTCGGCTGCGAGTACGCCCGACGGATGGGGCTCCCCGTGGAGAAGCTCATCATGCCGACCAACGAAAACGACGAGTTCCCCCGTTTCCTGGAAACCGGAATCTACGAGAAGATCTCCCCGTCGCGCGCCTGCCTGTCGAATGCGATGAACGTAGGCCACCCGAGCAACCTCGCCCGTTTCTTCGACCTCTACGGCGGCACCGTGGACCGCACCGGCGTCGTCCACCGCATCCCGGACCTCGACGAGATGAAGAGGCGTATCTACTCCGTGAGCATCTCCGATCGGGAGACTAAAAAAACGATCAAGCGGGTTTACGAACAGCACAAAGTGCTCTTGGAGCCGCACGGCGCCGTGGGGTGGCGGGGGCTGGAGGTCTATCTCGAACTCTTCGGCGATGCCCCGCTGTGCATCAGCCTGGAAACGGCCCATCCGGCCAAATTTCCCGATGAGATCCGGGAGCTCCTGGAGATCAACCCCGACCTGCCGCAGAGCATGAAGGACATTGACGATCGGGCAGGCGAGCCGGTTTTCCTCCCCGCCGATTACGGCAAACTCAAAACCTATTTGCAGCAACACCTCCGGGTCAAGGACTGAAGATGCCAATGGCGACCGAGGCGAAGACGGGCACTATTAAGATAAGTACACCAACTCTTTACTGCAGCCCGTCGATGAGCGATGAAGCTTACATATTGAACTGAGTGAGTGCGGTTCATGAAAAAATGACATGAGCCGGACCTTGACGCCATCTACAAACAAATGATCTCAATGTAAGAAAATATTAAGGATTATCTTTTGAAGTAGAGCATAACGCCGGAAATAACCCACCGTGCCGATGACTTGGCAGAAAACCGACAAGGGATATTCCCGGTCGGGTTGAGTGAATTGTTGTGCGGTCCGCGGCGCTAATCAGGCATACGCAAGACGGCCCTTCGGCTGAGGAATTGGTCTACCGACTTCAGTAGCAGTTTCGATCCACTCGTCGATAATTTGCTCCGCGTTGCCGAGAGCCTCATGGTAAGTCTTGCCGTCGGCCATACAGCCGGGAAGTTCCGGTACTTCGGCCACGTAAGCATCATCCTCAGAACTCCAATAAATAATGATTTCGTATTTCTTATCCATCGTCAGCCCCCAATACGAAGGTGATATTTCAGGATCACATCCCTAACTTGTTTGACCTGGTAGGATTTCCCTTTTCCGTCCTTGGGTTGCAGGTTGAGAATCTCCTCAATATCATCCCTGGTGAAAATGTGGTGATCGCCTTTGATGCGCTCATCAAACCCAAACCTCCTTAGCAGGGCACATAACGTTTCAAATGGGACGTTCGCGTCGGATCTGCGCGTCAGAATGTGCTCGTAAAGCTTTTCGAGTTTACCCATAATCGGATTCTATCACCGCTGCTTATTCTTGCCAAGATCCTTTATTCATCTCTTGCACAACGACCATAATCAGCCGCCGCGTTTTTGCGGTCGGCTGGATTAACTTGTTGGACAATGTCATTTTTTGAAAAGGTCGCTGTGTGTACCGGTACGTTCAAGGCGGAGCGAATCCTTATCTGCCGTGTAAATCAGTATCCAGTCGGCCTCAATATGACAGTCACGTGACGACTGCCATAGTCCTATTAGTGAATGATCTCTATGATTTGCTGGAAGCGGAGTACCCTCTGCCAGAAGCTTGACAATCTCCTGCAGCTTTTCCAAGTCCTTCCCTCGTTTCCGCATGCGGTGGACATCCCGAGAGAATTGCTTGGTCTGCAAGACTTTCTTCATTTCTTCCAGCTATTGAACATTGCCTCTAACGACTCAAATTCCTGAACGTCTTCACCGCGATGGCTCTTCTCCAGGGTCGAGGCCGTAAGCTTGTTCGGAATCGCAATCGGGAAAGGCAACCCGCCACGGAGTGATATTTGCTTGTAGAAGATGCGGATGGCCTCCGTGGGAG
>MICJ01000110.1:0-1385 GCA_001830835.1 Syntrophobacterales bacterium GWC2_56_13
CGCGACATCCGGACCTTCGGCCTCAAGGAGGATTATTATAAAAAGGCCCGGGAGGCCAACGTCATGTTCGTCCGGTACGACGAGGACCGAAAACCCGAGGTGAAGACCGAGGGCGGCAAGATCGTGGTCTCCGTATTCGATCCCGTTCTCAACGAGCAGAGCGAGCTCCGGGCGGACCTTTTGGCCCTCAGCGTGGGGACCGTTCCCAACCCCGAAAACGCCGCGGTCGGCAAGATGCTGAAGGTGCCGACGAATCAGGACGGCTTCTTCCTCGAGGCCCACGTTAAGCTGCGCCCGGTCGATTTCGCCACCGACGGCGTCTTCATGTGCGGGATGTCCCATGCCCCGAAGTTCAGCGAAGAGTCCATCACCCAGGCCAATGCGGCCGTCTCGCGCGCCTGCACGATCCTGGCGAAGGATTTCATCCAGGCCGAAGGAAAGACGGCCTACGTCAACAAAGAGCGTTGCATGGCCTGCGGTCTCTGCGAGGTGAATTGTCCCTACAGCGCCATTGCGGTGGATGAGAAGGAGGGGGTTGCAGTCGTCAATACCGTCCTGTGCAAGGGGTGCGGGGTCTGTACGGCCTCCTGCCGGATGAACGCCGCGGACCTCAGCGGCTTCAACAACGAGGAGGTCCTGGCGCAGATAGGGACGCTGTTTTAGGAAATGGGGACAGATCTTTTTTCCTCTTAACAGGCCGTTGAAAAACTGTTTTATGGTATTTTTAGGAAAATAGATCTGTCCCCATTTCCCCCCATTTCCCAGAGAAGAGGTGATATGACGGACACACAGTCGGCCAAAGGGTGGGAACCGAAGATCATCGCCATCGTCTGCAACTGGTGCACCTATGCCGGGGCGGATCTCGCCGGCATCAGCCGGATCCAGTATCCGCCGAACGTGAGGATTGTCCGCGTCCCCTGTACGGGGCGGATCAACCCGTTTTATATCCTGAAGGCGCTGCAGGAGGGGGCGGATGGGGTGCTGGTATCCGGATGCCACCCCGGTGAGTGTCACTATATCACGGGGAACCTGACAGCCCGCCGGAAGTTCGCTGCATTGAAGCGTTTCCTTAGTTATATCGGGTTGGAAGGGGACCGGACTCTGTTCACCTGGGTCTCCGCATCCGAGGGAGATCGATTCGCACAGGTGGTCCGGGGGGTGACCGATGCGGTGCGGGCGCTCGGACCGGCCCAAAAACTCGTCAAGAGGATTTAATGAACGGGAAGACTATCGAGTGAGGAATCAGCGACCGTGGAAAATGTAGAGAAAAAGCTGCGGGAAGAGGCGAAAAGGCTTCTAACCGAAAAGAAGGTGGACGTGGTCGTGGGATACGAAGCGGGGACCTTGCCGCTGACCGCGACGCCCTGCTTCATCACGACGCCGGA
>MICJ01000110.1:1476-5148 GCA_001830835.1 Syntrophobacterales bacterium GWC2_56_13
AAGGTGGTCGGCGTCGTCGCCCGCGGATGCACGAGCCGGTCGCTGGTGATCCACCTGCAGGAAAAGCAGTACGAGCGGGAAGAGGTCGTCATCCTCGGCGTTCCCTGCGGCGGTTATGTGGATCGAAAGAAGCTCTCCGCCCTCGCCGGCGGTGAGGAGATCCGGGAAGGGTCTCTTCAGGACGGACGGATCTCTGCCAGGACATGGAAGGGGGAGCATCAGGCGGACCTGAAGGAACTCCTGGCCGACAACTGCCTGACCTGCCGTTTCAACAAACCGGTCCTTGCGGATATCGAGCTGGGAGAAGCAGCGGCGCCCGCGGAGGCCGAAAGGGAATACGAGGCGGTGAGAGCTTTCGAGAACCTCCCCGCGGAGGAGCGGTGGGCCTGTTTTGAAAAGGAGATGGCCAAGTGCATCCGCTGCAGCGCCTGCCGGAACGTCTGCCCCTCCTGCTACTGCCGGATCTGCTTTGCCGAGCAGAGCCAGCCCCAGTGGATCGGGATCGGGGCCGATCCTTCCGATACTCAGCTTTTCCAGCTCATGCGCATGTATCACATGGTGGGGCGGTGCGTCGACTGCGGTTCCTGTGTCGCCGTCTGTCCCATGGGGGTTGATCTGCGGAAGTTTCTGAAGAAACTGGACAGCGACGCCTTCGAGCTGTTCGGGCACCGGGCGGGGGTTGCCCTGGAAGAGCCGGCGCCGCTCGGCGCCTACAGGGAAAACGACCGGGAGGATTTCATCTTCGATCCGAAATCGGGCGTGTAACCCGGGGATGGAGATCAAGGGGGATGCTTTTTTCACAGAGCAAAACGGAGACGCAATGAAGACCTTTCTGGAAGAAGTGAACGAGAAAATCAACGGGGTTCCCATCCAGCGCTGCTACCACTGCCGGAAGTGCACGGCCGGCTGTCCCATGGCCTTTGCCATGGAGCACAACCCCAACCGGGTCGTCAAGATGATCCAGATGGAGAAGCGCGAGGAGGTCCTTGCGAGCGGCACGATCTGGCTGTGCGTCTCCTGCGAGACCTGCATCACCCGCTGTCCGAACGAGGTCGATATCGCCCGGATGATGGATGTCCTGAGGCAGATGGCCATCGAGACGGGGGTGGGGGCGAAGGAAAAAAACATCCTCAAATTCCACGAGGCCTTCCTTGCCAACATCCGGATGGGCGGGCGGATCAACGAACCTACGATGATGGTCCACTACAAGCTCAAATCGGGGGATCTGTTCTCCGATATGGCCATGGGGATCGACATGTTCCGCAAGGGCAAGCTCTCTCTGATCTCCCCGCGGACAAGGGATATGAAGAGCGTGCGCCGCATCTTCGAAAAGACGCGGCAGTCGTGACTTATGAATGGTTCTGAAGGAGGCAGGCGGTGAAAGTTTCTTACTATCCGGGATGCTCCCTGCACGGCACGGCCAAGGAGTACGATCAGTCCGTCAGATCGGTCAGCCATGCCCTGGGGATCGAGTTGGAAGAGATCGAAGACTGGTCCTGCTGCGGGGCCACCTCCGCCCACAGCACCAATTTCAAGCTCTCCATCGCCCTGCCGGCGCGGAACCTCATCGCCGCGGAGAAGAAGGCCCAGGATGTGATGATTCCCTGCGCCGCCTGCTTCAACCGCTTCAAGACGGCCGAGCACCACCTAAGTCAGGATCCGGAGCTGAAGGCGGAGATCGAGGAGATCGTCGGCGGCCGTTATCAGGGGAGCGCGGCTATCCGGAACCCGATCGACATCATCGTCCGCGACATCGGACTGGAGGCCCTGGCGGCGAAGGTTGTAAAGAGACTTGCGGGACTGAAGCCGGTCTCCTATTACGGCTGTCTGCTGCTGCGGCCGCCGGATGTCTGCCGGTTCGATGACGCCGAGAATCCGGTCCTCCTCGACAGGATACTCGCGGTGCTCGGAGCGGAGGTCCGTCCCTGGTCCTTCAAGACCGACTGCTGCGGGGGGAGTCTCACCATCAGCAAGACGGAGATCGTGGTCCGGATGGTCGATAAGCTGATGGAGATGGCGCGCGAGGCGGGGGCGAACTGTCTGGTGACGGCCTGTCCGGTCTGCATGGCCAATCTGGATATGCGTTCATCGAAAGACGCCGGGCTTCCCGTTTTCTACTTCACGGAACTGGCCGCCCTGGCGATGGGACAGGAAGGGCCCGAAGGTTGGTTCAGGCTGCACCGCACGGATCCGCGGCCGCTTCTCAAGGGGCTGCAGCTCCTGTAAAATCCCCGCCCCCTGGGCGCCTGAAGCTCCTGTAAAATCCCCTCCCCCCTGGCGGGGGAGGGTTAGGGTGGGGGGAAAAGGAACATTATGGAAAAAAGGGTCATCAGGAAGGAGACGCTGGCCGGCATCGTTGGGGAACTGGCGGGAAAGATGCGGGTCTGCGCCCCGATGAAGGCGGAGGATGAGGTCCTCTTCAGGGTCCTGGAGGCGGGTGAGAAACCCCTGATAGAGTTTGCCAACGCAAAAAACGCGCCGAAAAATTTTCTCTTTCCCCGAACCGAAACACTGCTGAAATTTACCCGGACGGGGAAAGGGATGGTCTTTGCCGGCGATCAGAAAGACGGGGGGGAGACCCTTCTGTTCGGCGTCCGACCCTGCGATGCGAGGAGCTTTACCCTTCTCGACATGCTTTTTGACCAGGAAAAATACCGGGATCCGTACTACCTCGACAAGCGGGAAAAGACGACCGTCGTGGCCCTGGGCTGTGTCCGCCCCCCCTATACCACCTGCTTCTGCACCTCCGTCGGCGGCGCCCCCCTCTCTTCCGAGGGAGTGGATATCCTCCTGACGGACCTGGGGGAGACGTATCTGGCCGAATTTCTGACGCCGAAGGGTGAGGCGCTCCGGGAGGCTTTCGGGGGAACCCCGGCCGGCGAGGCGGAGGAAAAGCAAAAAGAAACCATCGCGACGAAGGCCGCCGATCAGATCAGCTCCCGGATCCCGGCGAAGGAGATCAAGCCGATCCTCGACGCCCGTTTCGAGGACCCGTTCTGGAACACGCTCCATCAGAAATGCCTCGCCTGCGGCACCTGCACCTACCTCTGCCCCACTTGCCACTGCTTCGACATCAGCGACGAGGTGAAGAGGGCCGACGGGATCAGGATCCGGAACTGGGACTCCTGCATGTTCCCCATGTTCACGAAGGAAACCTCGGGGCACAATCCGCGCCCCTCCCAGAAGGAGCGGTGGCGCCAGAGGGTCATGCACAAGTTCCGGTACTACGTGGACAATTTCGGGGCAATCGCCTGCGTCGGCTGCGGGAGATGCGTGATGGCCTGCCCCGTCAACCTGGATATCCGGAAGATCGTCGCGGACATCGCTAAATTATAAATCTTCGGAGAGCGACATGCAGAATCCATACATACCGGTTCCTGTCGAAGTGGTCAAGATCATTACGGAAGTTGATACGAAGGATATCAAGACCTTTCGGTTCGCCTTTCTCAGAAAAGAGGATGAAGCGGCCTTTGAGTATCTGCCCGGGCAGTTCGCGGAGCTCTCGATCTTCGGGAAGGGGGAGTCGCCCATCGGGATCGCCTCTTCGCCGACGCAGCCGGGTTATCTGGAGTTCACCGTCCAGAAGGCGGGGGTGGTCACAACCACTCTCCATGAGATGGAGGTCGGCGCCGTGATGGGGGTCCGGGGGCCGCTGGGGAATTCCTGGCCCAT
>MICJ01000110.1:5247-11964 GCA_001830835.1 Syntrophobacterales bacterium GWC2_56_13
TTCCCGGTTCGGCAAGATCACCGTGATCTACGGAGCGAGGACCCCGGGGCTGCTCATCTACAAGGATGAGCTCGCCGAATGGGCAAAACGCGATGACCTGGCCCTCCATGTGACGGTGGACAAGGGGGATGAAACCTGGAAGGGACGGGAGGGGTTCGTCCCGACGGTGTGCAAGGAGGTCGCCCCGAGTTCCGAGAACGCCGTGACGGTCATCTGCGGACCCCCGATCATGATCCGGTTTACCCTGCCCGTCTTCTTCGAACTCGGGTTTTCCAAGGAGAACATCATCACCTCGCTGGAGATGCGGATGAAGTGCGGGATCGGGAAGTGCGGCCGCTGCAATGTGGGAGAAAAATATGTCTGCAAGGACGGCCCGGTTTTTTCGCTGGCCGAGCTCGACAAATTGACCAAGGAGTACTGACCATCTCCCCTTCGGTACGGCCTTTGTTTCCAGGGGAGATCCACACTACCGGAAAAAAGAGGGAGCCTGTCGGCTCCCTCTTTTCGTTCAATGAATGAAGCGCATTTTTGAATTCCCCCGCTATCGTTTACCTACCTGATCAATAAAATCATTATCACAGAGAAACCATGATTTTATGGATTGCGCCAAATCAAGCCCTGATTCTAGCAAGAGGTCATCAATTAGTTTATTGAAAGAGAGATTTGGGTTTGAAGCGATTGTATCGCAGACTTCACTCACCACTGCTTAAAAAGGGCGACGTAAAATCTCGAAGAGCGATTTGAAGCGTGTATCAGTTGCACCCGATGTAATGGCCTGTGCTTGTGCAGCTGCTAACTGTGGATGAAGGTTGTTTGCGTCGCGAGACCATAGGGGATGCGCGATGATCTCCACGACGTTTCCCATTCTACCTGCCGGAAGGCCGCCGAAATAGACGGTCTGCCATCCAGGCTGGGCTGCGAAGTATGGCGGGCAGACGACAGGAAGTAGTTGCTGCCAATACGACACAGCAAAGTCGATCGGAGCATTCGCGTCCAAAGCCAAACGAGCGAGATCCAGGCCCAAGCGCCAGTCCAGGATGTTATGGTAAGGCAGGTTGAAGAAGTCCCGAAGGCAGTCAGGGCAAGATGTATGACAAGTGCCAGAGTGCGCCGGAGAGACCAACGGATCAAAAAACACGGTACCGTTCCGCCCTACCATAAATTGCAGGAGGTTCTCCGCTTCGACAGGCACACCCACGTGCGAGCTGTATCCTGCTCCATTCTCAAGACTGTCTGACACAAACACCTGGCCGGCAACAGTTCCAGTTGCGTTTCGGAAAACGCGCAGCCCAATCTTGAGTTCACGTTCGTCGATATCGAGTCTCACCGCGACCGCACGCCTGAGGAGGAATCCGAATGAGTACAACGCGGCACGACAATTTAGGTCGGACGGCGTTGACACGACCCCTACTGGCCAGTTGCTGATTCCAAGCACCATCACATCTGTTGGCTTAATGGACGCAAGCGCCCTTGTTTCCACAGGGGTGCCGACGGCCAGGGGCGGGTTGTTCACTCCGACTTGTGAAAGCGCATCCCGCACGACCCATGTTTCACCTTGGGTGAGCTTCTCAAATCGGAACAGATAGCTATTATTGTCATTCACGACAAAGACAGTAGCCTGGTCACTCCAGACTTCAAAATTCGCCCGCTGAATGCCTTGTAGTTGAGATATGCCCATCTTAGGACGCGAAGCGCGCGGCGTCCATTCGAACAGACCCTCGAAATTCCTCGTTCGCCCATACCAAGTGCGGAAGCCTTTCGGTTCGGAGAGCTGGATTACCCTGTAACCCGGGTCGTCTTGCGCTGTTGCGCCACACACATGGCATGCCAGTGTAGGAGTCGCGCTATCGTCCACTGCCTGACAGGAACGACAGAAGCCAATAGATCGCGCTGTCCCTAAGGGATTCGGCATTTCCACCACCTGACTTCCCTGTGGCTGGTAGTCCACCACGCCGACGGATGTATGGATCAGGCCATCCTTCACTGTTTCCGAACGCGGCGCGAACTGGCTGATGGCAATGTCGAGGTCTCGGTCCACAACTCCCCTCTCTGGTGGCCACTCATGGGCCATGCCCGGGCGATCATGGAACAAGAATCGCACGCGCGTGGGGAACCCGAACATCGGCAAGAGTCCTACATTGGCCAGTCGTTCTGCGAGCCAGATTTGCGTCAGGTTTGGATCATTCGCTGCGCTAGTGATGGCAGGCACGAGGTCATGCGATACGTACCCCACCAGAGCTTGGCCCTGTGCGACCAGTTGAGGGTCGGTGAATGAGAGCAGTACATCACGGGTACGTATGATTTCGGCATGGTTGTTCTGTATCCAGTCTGTCACCAGGTCCGCAGTCGTCTGGCCCTGGTTATTGGCTGGAAGATTCCATCCAAGTGCTGGACCGAACTCGCCATGTACGCTGTCGGCCTGTCCACCGGAGAAGAGATTAAGATCCACGAAAGCTCTTCTCAGAACTTCCTTAACCAAGATCCGTCGTACAATTGCTACCCTGGAAACATCGACGTACGGCTGTGGCGGCGGGTCTGCAGTAATCCGCTCTGGCCTCTGGAAGTAGTAGTCGTCGTGACTCCGCCCCCTGCACAAGGTCAAGGCTACGGAGAGACCCGCACCCCGCCTACCTGCGCGCCCGACTCGCTGCTGGTAGTTGAAGCGCATCGGGGGCATGTTTGCCATCATGACCGCGAGAAGTCCTCCGATATCAACGCCGGCTTCCATGGTCGTCGTGACGCTCAGCAAATCCACCGCATCCGTGAGTTCGATTTCGTCCGGTGCCGGCAGCGTGATGTTCTGGAACAAACGTTGCCTCTTCCGCCCGTCAGCCTTGTTGGTTTGCCCGGTTAACTCCTCACAGTTCAGCCGGAAAAGGTTTCCCGTCAAAGCCAGAAAGCTATAGTAGTCGGAAGCTACCAGTGCCGCCGTGAGTTGCTGTGGCTGTCCGAGGGGAGACTGGCAGTCAACACAGACGCCACCGGCTGGTTGGAAGTGGATCATCCGGCACTGTGGGCATTCGCGATATGCGTTCGAATCCCTCGCCAGGCAGAGGGCCTGCACCTGCAACACATACTGGTTCAGGCAACCCGCTGCATTGAGATAGTCCAGTACATCCGCTTCAAACGTATTGGCATTCAGACCATTCTGCTGGGCAACGGCGTGCAGGTAATTGCGCACGTAAGCAGGAACGTTCTGCTGGCTGGTGGCGTCATGAGTGGATAGCTTTCTGCGCGAGCCGAGCAGCCGGATTGAGCCGTCTGCGGCTTCCTGCACTAACTGTGAGGGAGGCGGATGGGTTATGCGGTCGGTTGTGACGTAAGCAATGCACAGCGATTCCAGACTTCTCCTACCAGAGGCAAAGACAACATCCAGCGCTTCACGTCTCGATTGTCGCTGAATTCGGTTCATGTGGTCAATCTGGTCAGGAGTTAACTGCGCCGGGGTTCTTTCGGTTGGAGCGCTGTTCTGGGGCCAGTTATAGAGGTCACGCCAGCTTCCGGTTTGCGAGTCGTCATTGGTCCACAAGATCTCCTTCCCGTACCCGCCGGGATTCATCCCATGGCGCAGAAGGTCGAGCGTCGCATTGTGTGTGACGTGTGAGATCCGGAACGGGCCTTGCGCGGCTCGCGTCTGCATCATCTGGGCAGCCTGTTGGTAGGTAAGTCCCGGATACTGTGTGCACTGCTGGGTTGCCCGCGCTGGGTTGTTACCCCGCTCCAACACGAGGGCGTCTGCCGGGTTTGCCGCCTCAAACGCTGTAGCCAAAGCCTGTTCGTCGGCAGTGAGTTGCTGGCCCAACACTTGAGCGATGTAGGCCAACGCGGCACCACCTTGTCTGGAGATCTCAAAGGTGAGTGACTGACGCAGCGCGTCGCGATAATGTGCGAACCGCATTCCGGCGGACAGTTTGGCTGCGTCCTGCCGGCTATCCGAGAAGACCACAAGTTTCTGGGCATCCGGCGAGGAACTGCCGATCTCCCGGAGAACCGCATCCGAGAGGACTTGAGCCATCTTCTGAAAACCGGTACGTTGCGTCCTTATTGGCGAACCGATATCCCGGTGCGCCCAGTTCGTATCGCACCGAGGACAACGTGAGGGACACTCTCGCCAAGCACTCGGTTCGGCTGGAGGGTGAGGGCCTGGGATCTCGCCATTTGGCCCATGCAGAGCGGGAACGTAATACAAATACCCCGGTACTGCGGGGGCGGGGGCGCCCCCAAGCGCCACGCAGCCGTCGCCTGTTGACAAATGTGCGGCACGCCACGAGCGGCCAACAGCGTCCTGTGTCCACCGCGGCGTTACAGGGTTCTGCCCGGCGTTGCATGGCCAGAAGACCGCAAATTGAGGATAGTCGCGCGATAATGCCGCGATATCCGGTGAAGACTCCAGGTCGGGATAGTCAGGACTCAAGTACCACTCGTTCGGGTTCACTCTTGTTTCTCGCCGGTATCCGCCCAAAAAGACCTCGCCGCAGGCTTCGCAGTAAAGCAGTTCAAGTATACGTGCACCGCAGTGGCAGGTCAGCGTTGGCGAGTAGTGCAAAGATCCCACGGGACACGGCGCTACTCTACCTTGGACACTGCTACAATGCGGATTGGAGCACACCCAAAGCCCTTGGAGGTTTCTGAAGAAAAGGTGAGTACGGATTGGCAGCGGCGCAACACCATCAACATTCCGGGCGTACACAAGTGCTCCTAAAAGCCCCTCCGTACTATCACCCCGCTCCGCTTCAGGCAGCTCATGAAAGAGGGCTTGCCCGATTTCCTCCGGTGTCCTGGGCAGCACTTGCAGGCCATCTCCCCCCCGTGAGCACACGATTCGGATTGCGTCGGGAGCCAACACATGCCGTACTGCCGCATCAGCGAACCGCTCCGGCGGGTCGGCCGCATCCACTGGCTGGCCCCCGGTTGCCGCATACAGCGCCTGCGCTGCTTGCTCAACCGCCTGTGGAGTACGAACTGCATGCCCGAAATCCCGGAAAGCCGCAGCGTGGCGCTGAACAGAGGTAACAGCTGCGGTATCTGGCTGCACGATATCGCCGGGTATAATGCGGAATCGCGAACGATCCCGACCGAAAAAGGCTTCCAAGTATGAGAGCCCTGAGTTGTCACCCGTAAGTGATGCGCTGGAAGCAATAATCCGCAACTGAGCGGAGTCGGGAGAAAGGCCCAGCCGGTCTAGAAGAACTCGGATCAGATACGCTACTTCCGTCCCTGGCGTGCCCCGGTACGTATGGAGCTCATCGACTACAAGGTGGAAGATATGGGATTCATCTTGGCGCAACCAGTCCCGTGTTTGCTCGAAGATTCCTGCCTCGATATTGCGCATCAGCATAATGTTGAGCATTGAATAGTTGGTTATCAGAATGTCGGGGGGATGGTCCTGCATGTCCCACCGGGACCACATCTCACCACCGTCAACAGCCGGGAAAAACCTCGCAGCGGGCGAACATGCAACAAGTTGCGCGTCAAGGGCGATGCTCTGGAGTTCCGCGCGGAGCCGATCCTGCTTGTTTTGCCCGCGTCCTCCCGCAATGGGTGTTCGCCCTGTGTAGCGGCCGAAGAAAATAGCATTTCCGTGCCGGTTCGCCTGTAACCAGGCGCGCGCCGCCGCGCAGTCTAAGCCCAGGCGCATCCGGCTAAGTTGATCCTCGACAAGTGCGTTCAGCGGGTAAAGAATCATTGCGCGCATTGCCGCAGTACGAGAAGCCCTGTCTTCATGTTCCCGTTGTGCGACTCTGGCAGGCCAATTGCGTCCTATCCGATGTGCCGGATTCCACCAGTCCCAATGGGGGCTACGTTGACCCGGCGCTGCCCAACTCCTCGACTCACGCATCAATTCGCTCACCACGGGCAACAAGAAACACTCTGTCTTCCCCGATCCTGTGCCCGTCGTGACAACGACGTCGTTACAGTTGACAACGACCTCACGGAACACGTCGCGTTGATGCGTATAAGGCTCTCGGGAAGGTGGAAAGAGCTGCAAAGATACAAAGTCGACCAAGTCATTGATGTCATCTTGGCGCCAAATGCCGGACAGGAGATTCTGTGCTACGTCGGAAAAAGGCGCACCACACGTACGGTAAGTTGGTAGGGGTTCAAGCAAAGGCAGCCGGTAGATTCGGCCATCAACATCAAGCAGTTGCCTTCGCTCGGCCACAAGATCAACATAGCGTAGGTCGAAAGGGCTATCCAGGTATCGAAGATACATATCCCGGAGACTCTCAAAAACGGTAGTCGGACTCTTCATAGGATCTCCTGTCGCAGGGCTCTTGAGGTAAGCTGTACAACATGCGCTGGTATATCCCTATAGACAAGCAGCTTCTGTTCCGGGTCAAAGAACGCAGGGAAACCTGAACACATGCACAGCGCACGTTCTACAAAGAGGGGTGGCCGGCATATCGGCCGGACACGAAGCTCGGCACTATGCCTGTCATAGAACATCACCCGCCGGCGAATTGACCTCAAAACGAAGAACTTTCCCATCTGGCCCGGCACCTGAATGCCAGACGCACCTATACGGATGAAGTATAAGGGTCTACCAAACCTCGTGAAGCGTAACAGCTCAGGCTCTCCACTTGTCCTGCGCGCGTCGGTTTCTCTCTGCCACGAGAGTGTCTGCACGCAAAGCCTCTCTTTGCTCCAGCCTTCTCCGAAAGGCATGTCGCTCCTTGGCCAATGGATCAGGGACTCCACGGGAGGTAAGTTGACGAG
>MICJ01000111.1:0-5134 GCA_001830835.1 Syntrophobacterales bacterium GWC2_56_13
GTCCGCGCGAAACGCGGGCAGAAACTGCCCGTTGTCTTTTCGGTGGAAGAGGTCAAACGGGAAAAGAATCTCACCATCCAAGCCTTTCTTCACCCGGTCGAAGGGAATGGCGAGTATAGCGTACCTGTCAGCGCGTCATGACCAGCTTCTGTTCGGCCTTCGGGACGTACCACTTGATGAAGTTCCAGCCGATCCCGAGCGGCGCCGTCTCCACCCCCCGGAAGCGGGCGTGGATGATCGGCAGCGCGTCGGGAACGTAGAGGAACAGGTAGGGCTGCTCTTCGGCCAGGATCTCCTGGATCCGGTCATAGCAGCGTTTCCTGAGCTTCTGGTCGAAGGTCTCCCGCCCTTTCACGATCAGGGCGTCCACCTCCTCATTCTTGAAGGAGACGAAGTTCAACTCCTCCGGCCCCGTCTTGCTCGAATGCCAGACGTCGTATAGGTCCGGCTCCATCGGGATCGTCCAGCCCAGGATCGTCGCGTCGAACTTCCGCTTGTTGATGAAATCGTTCACGAAGGCGGCCCATTCGACCACCCGGATCTTCACCCGGATGCCGACTTCAGACAAACGCCGCTGGATGATCTCGGCGCACTTCGCCCGGATCTCGTTCCCCTGGTTCGTGATGATCTCGAACGCGAAAGGCCGGCCGTCCTTCTCGATGATCCCGTCGCCGTTTCCATCCCGCCACCCCGCCTCGGCGAGAAGCGCCTTCGCCTTTGACGGATCATAGGAATAGGTCCGGACGTTCGGGTTGTAGGCCCAGGTCCCCGGCTTGTAGGGCCCCGTGGTTGGCTTCCCCATACCCAGCAGGACGCCGGCGACGATCTCCTCCTTGTTCACAGCGTAAGCAATGGCTTGCCGGACTCGCTTGTCGGCGAACAGCGGGTTTTTCAGGTTATAGCCGAGATACGTGTAGGCAAACGACAGGTAGCGAAATTTATTGTAATTTTCCCGGAAGAGATTGTTTTCCGTCTGGCGCGTGAACTGGAGCGGCGTGAGGCCCATCCGGTCGATTCCGTTCGCGCGGAGCTCCAGGAACATCGTCGCCGTATCGGGGATGATCCGCATGATGTAGCCGTCGATGTAGGGCCGCCCCTCGAAATAGTCCGGATTGGACACCAGGACGATCTTCTGGCCCGTCACCCACTCCTTGAACTTGTAGGGTCCCGTGCCGACGGGGCGCCGACCGAGGGGGGAGGTCGTGATCTCCTTCCCGGCCAGGAGGTGCTTCGGGAGGATGCCCACGGACCAGCTCATCAGGGCGGGGGCGAAGGGCTTGTCGTAGGTCGCCCGGAAGGTGTGATCGTCGAGGACCTCGGCCTTCTTCACCTTGAGAAAATCGCTGGCATAGGCGGTGGGCGTCTTGGGATCGATGGTGACCTGATAGGTGTAAAGAACGTCCCCGGCGGTGAAGGGGCGGCCGTCGTGCCACCGGACCCCCTTGCGCAGGCGGAAGGTGATGACGAGGCCGTCTTTGGAGATCTCCCAGGATTCGGCCAGATCGCCCACGACATTGATGTCCTTGTCGTACTTGACAAGACCGTTGAAGACCATCCCCGCGATCCCGTGCGACGTGGAATCCGTGGCGAGGAGCGGAATGAGGTTCGAAGCATCGCCGATCGAGCCCTCGACCATGATATCCCCATAGGCGGGGGCGGCCGCGGCGCTCCCCGCCGGGGCGCGCCGCTGTTCATCCGGGCCGCACGCCGCGACGGCCAGAAAGAGAATCATGCTCACGATCGAAATGACACGGCCAAGGGGTTTCATGGCCGTCAAGCTACCGTATGGATGCGGCTTTTGCAACTAAAAAGGGACATCTCCCTATTTTTCCGCCGTTGAATTCTCCATCATCCGCTGCTGGAGACGTTCCGCTCTGAGCAGGAAGGTCTCGAGCTTGGCGGTGATCAGCTGCGGGAACGGTGAGCCGTCGCTCTCTATGGCTAAAAACGGCAGATCGTCGATCTCTGTCAGGACAGCCTGCAACGCCTTGTTTTTCGGATCGGTAGCCAGTTTCTTTTCTGCCGTCATAATTTCGCCGAGAATGGCCTCCGAAATGCGATTCGGCATGCAACCGAATGGCCCGATGGCGATAACCCCGCAGGAGCGGGTGACGACCTCTGAGAGGGCGCCGCCTACCGTGAGGATGGCCTCGCCGGGAAGGGCGAGCGAAATATACGGACTGGCATTGTTGATGATGCCGGCGACATCAAGCGCTTCGGCATGAACAAGCCCGGATCCTGAGAGGACCGACCTGATCTGTTTCTCGTCATGTTTCTGGAAGATATTGCGGATCTTGAGCTTGAATTTCTGAGCAACACTCAAATAATCCTGATTAAACCCCCGATCAGCTATGTAATGGCAATAGTAAACCCACTCGGCCACGGGTGCACAGACGGTGGCAAATCCTTTTTCTGCGAGGTATTCCGTCAGATACTGGCGGGAGAGGGCATCCCGGCGAACAAATATTTCCCCGGTCAGAGTTATCGCGGCTACACTGTGCGGTGAACGCTTGAGAGGTATGGCGCTCAGGCGTTCGGCGCACTCGGACAGCTGCGCTGTCAGAATCTTGAAGTTTCCCTTTTCCAGGGCCAGAAGAATTTTCCGCCATTCTTCATTATAGATGGTCTCGGAGGCCATGGGATCGACGCTGTTTGTTAGAAGCATCGAACGGATGTCCTCCATGACATCGGAAACAACCACCGCCCACCAGACATGACGTTCGAAATGCTTGTCCATACCTGTATAGGAATTATCCGAGGACAGCGAAAGCAGCGCCACATCGGGTATTTTCAGCCGTCGGATAAGATCCTCCATGTAAACGGCGTACTGGCCGAAGCGGCAGGGGCCGGCGCCGGTCGGCATGAAGTAAACCAGGATCTCGTCCGGATGTCTGCCGTTGTTGACGCAGCTCAACATGGTTCCGGTGGTCAGGATCAACGGCAGGCACTCCTTGCCGGAGGTGTTTGCTCGACCAAGCTTGAGGATTGCTTCATCGTTTTCCCGGAGAGCCCTGGCATTAAATCCGCACCCCCTTAAAGTCGCGGCAAATGCTTCGGTTCCGAGCTTTCCCATCGAGGGGATGAGTATCGTCACCCGCGGGTCGGTCAGGGGTAGAGTTTTTCCCGACGATGTGACGACTTTGGTCGTGCCGTTGTCGAGAACAGTGCGGGCGGGGTTGAACGCGCGCTGTTGCGGCGGGATCAGCCGCCTTGCCATCAGATGGCGGTAGCTCCGGACGACATCAAGAAAAGCCTCCACCCGGGTCTCGATCCCGGCATCCGCGGTGTGGCTGTCAAGTTCCAGGGTAAGGGAGGGCTTACGGCCCATGATATCGCGGAAATAGCTGATGATGAAGGAATCCGGTCCGCAGGAAAAATTGGTGATATAGACGCCGAAGAGCTGGGGGTGCTTTTCCACAAAACGCGCCGCCTTTATGATGAGCTTTCCCGCGCCCCAGTACATGTGTCTTTTTGAACGCTCCTGTTCCAGGTCGAGAAAATCGATGGGAATCACGGAAATTCCCCGGGTGGCAAATTTGTGAGGGATGCCCATGTGAGCTTCCCCGGCAAAGCCGTTGTACGGTCGCGCGAAGATGACAACCCCGAATTTGTCCGGATCCTCTTCGAGCTCGGAGAGCATCCGCCTGCCTGTCTCTTTCATATCCGAGAAACAGTCTCGCTGCTTTTGCAGGGCAACGGCGAAAGCCTCTTGCGCCGCGCGGCGGCCTACCCCCATGTGGCGCGCTGTTTCGATTAAAGGTTCTTCAGCGCTCTCAATCCCGCCGGATAAGTCCAGAAGCGGCGTTAAAAGCCGGGCGCCGCGCTCAATGAGTTGACTGAGTTTTTTACTGAAGGCGGTCTGAAGGTAGAACGTCTCCCCCTGTACCACAGGGCAAACCTGGGATTGGGAACTGCTGCCGTCATTTTGGCCCGGAACTGCCTTGAAGTGGGGCAGAAATAGAAAATCCGGGGGATTTTCAGTCTCAAGGAGCGAATGGATAAACCCGTGAGCCAGTTCCACCGGATAGCAGAAGGGCGCGCCGCACTGATCAATGCCTTCCTGACTGGGGTGATTGGGCAGGACCACTTCGAAACCCAGTTCATTGAAAAAATTGGAGTATAGCGGGTAATAGGTGTGGACGAGAAAACTGCGGTTGAGCCCCACCCGGCCTTTAGAGGCCCGAACATTCTCCTTGTCCGGCGATACGCCATATGTTTGAAAGATGAGCTGCTGGCGGACGTGCACCAGATCGAGTCTCTCCGTGTCGTAGCGCACGTCTTTGCGGATGTTGTAATAGCGGTTGCAAGCGCCTCCGAACGGATATTTTTGCCCTTCCACCTGGATGACGGCGATGAGGCACCGCCGGTCGCATCTCTCTTTCCCGCCCCGGCAGGTGAATGACTTTCCATAAGCGACCTCCCGCCGGGCAAGTATTTCGAGATCGAAGGGCTTCTCGGTCATGAGACCGGTTTCGAGCCGTTTCTGGACTTCCAGGGCGACGCCGAACGCGCCCATCAATCCGGGTTCCGGCGGGACAATGATCGGTTTGCCGATCAAGGCCCCCATCGCCAGCGGCACCGCGCTATTATAGCATACACCGCCCTGCATGAAGATCTTTTCCCCGACCGGCCGGTTGCCTTTGACGCGGTTGGAGTAGTTCATGCAGATCGAGTATACCAGGCCGGCCGAGATATCCTCGCGGGCCACCCCTTCGTGGATCGCGTTCTTGATATCCGAGGCGATAAAGGCAGCGCACTGGTCGTTGAAGTTGGGCGGACGCTTCCCTCGAAAGGCAGCCTCGGCAATATCCTCCATTCTCAATCCCAACGTCTCGTGGGCCGATTCTTCCAGGAAAGAGCCGGTGCCCGCCGAACACGCTTCGTTCATAGCGTAGTCAGAGGGGACAGAATTGATGATATAGGTGTATTTGGCGTCCTGGCCGCCAATTTCAAAAATGGTGTCCACCTGGGGATCAAAATAGACGGCGGCCGCGGCGTGGGCGATGATTTCGTTGACAACCCCCTCCGTGAGGGCGTGCAGCCCCGCGATTTGCCTGCCCGAGCCGCAGACGCCCAGGCCTGCGACGTGGATCGTTTGCGGATCGACCTTCTGCCGCACCTGCTCGAAGAGCGA
>MICJ01000111.1:5174-5416 GCA_001830835.1 Syntrophobacterales bacterium GWC2_56_13
GTGCGCAAATATACGGAAGCCAAAAGTGCATGGTCCGCTCGGCGTACGAGCACCGCCTTTGTAGTGGTGGAGCCGACATCGAGACCCAGAACGCAGGCATCCCCAGGCCGGATGGTATCCCGTGCCATCGTTTTGAACTCAACCTGGCCGGCGAAATCGGTCAGTGGCGGCAGGCTGTCGAAGGAGGTTGCTTTCGTGAGAAAGAGCTCGGCAAACCCTGGAAAAGGAGCGGTTTCATGGGA
>MICJ01000111.1:5491-9950 GCA_001830835.1 Syntrophobacterales bacterium GWC2_56_13
GCGGAGGTATTCGATCATCATGCGGTTCTGGGCCGCACCGCCGATGATCATGATGTTGCGCCGTTCCACCTTTTTCAACAGCTCCAGGATCTTGTCGGCCATCATTTTACAGAGACCGGCGGTCACCTGCGGCTTGGGGATCCCCTTGTTGGTGGCATGGGTGCAGTCCGACTTGCAAAACACCGAGCAGCGACCCGACATGTGATATGGTGTCTCCACTCCCGCCCACTGCGCGGCCTCCTCCAGACCCACATTCATGCGCCGCAACTGCTGCAAGAAAAACTCGCCGGTCCCGGAGGCGCACTTGTTTCCGGTGACCACGTTTGTGATGCGTCCCGACCGATTCAGCATATACGCCATGAAGGTTTCGCCGCCTGCGGAAACGACGGCCGGGCAGTCGACATCGGGAGGCTTCACGAAGGCGTAGGCGCACTCCACCGCCTCCGGTTCCGGGATGGACGTTAAATTGACGAACCGCCGAAACTTGCGACCGGTGGCGGCAATCCGATCAAAGGATTGGATGTCGATACCCTTCAGAGCCTGGATAAGGGTGCTTTTGGCATCACCCTCGTGGGTGTGAACTGAATGGGCGGTGATGTGCGGTAAAAGCTCTCCGTTGCCTTCCAGTTCCTGCTCCATGTGAACAAGAGAAATATTCGATGCCCCCAGGCACAGACCAAGAGATTTCAGTTTTTCGGCCATGGATAACGCCCTTTACCGGAGCGGGTTTTAGATAAGTTTTTTCCGTGGAAATTTCTGTAACAATGAGCTGAAAAGCCTCGGGTGTCAAATATTTTTTCAGCTTTCCCGGAAGCGATTCTCAAATGCAGTTCCCCGAAATGCTTGACTAAAGGCAGGGAGTGTGAAAGATTGACTTTCATCGGGCGGATTCGCGCTGATGTAACAATACACATTATATCGGGAGGTTGACGATGGCCATCATCGATCTGCGCAGCGATACCTTAACCCTTCCCACCCCCGCCATGCGCGAGGCCATTTTTCACGCCGAACTGGGCGACGACGTCTTTTGCGAGGACCCGACGATCAACCGCCTCGCCGATGATCATGCCAATGCCCGCCGCCTCGCCGAAGGAATCGCCCGGATCCCGGGGCTCAAGACCGATTCGGCGTGGGTCAAAACGAACATCCTCTATATCGATCTCGTCGACCGGCTTTTTTCGGATGAAGAATTCATGAACCGCCTGGAAGAAAAAGGGGTCCGACTCTCCCATACGGGACCAGCACGTTTCCGGATGCTCACCCATTATGGAATCGGCGAGGCCGAGATCGATGCGGCGCTTACGGCGCTGCACGAGGTGATGCAGGGCTGAAAACCATGACCGCCACAAAGAACCATCCCGGATCTGAAGCAACGCCAGGCAGGCTCCGTCTCGGCCTGTCGACCACCTGGGACATCCTCGGGGATGCAATCCGCAACTACCGGACGAACGGCGACACGAACCAGGCCGCGGCCATCGCCATGTATGCCATTCTTTCGATCATCCCCCTCTTTATCCTGACGCTGCTCCTGGTCAGCGACCTTTTCGGCGCCGACCCGGAGATCCAGAAAAAACTGATCGAGGGAATCCGCCAGTTCATCCCCTCCTTCTCGGGCGCGCTGATCACCCAGTTCGGCCAGATCGCAGGAAAGAAGGATCTCTTAGGAGTGGTGGGAATCATCAGTCTGATCTGGTTCTCGGCGATGATCTTCAGCGCCATCGAAACGGCCCTGAACGTCATTTTCCGGTCGAGGACATACCGTAACTACATCTTCTCAAAGCTCCTGGCCATCGCCATGATTCCGCTCGGCTGGGCCGTCGCCGTGGCCAGCGTCGAAATCACTTATGTTGCGGCCATCCTCGCCAAGCAGCCCTTTTTCGGCCAGAAAGGGTCTCTCTTCCTTCCCGCGATCCATGGAGCGCTCTTCCGCTATATCTTACCCTACCTGCTCACCGTTCTCTTCTTCACCCTGGTCTACAAGGTGATCCCCACCGGAAAGGTCAACCTGAGGAGCGCCCTCATCGGGAGCTCGATCTTCTCCGCCCTGATGGAGATCGCAAAACAGCTCTTCACCTGGTACGTCGCCAATTATACCCGTTACAACGTCATTTTCGGTTCGCTCGAGGCGGTCGTCATCCTGGTCATCTGGGTCTTTTACGTCGCGTTGATCCTCCTGTTCTGCGCGGAGCTCATCTCTTCCTACCAACGGCGGGATCTGATCCTCATCGAGAAGGCCCTCGTGAAGCCCGGGAAGGGCCGCCGGAAGATCGACGAGCGGCTCTTCCGAAAATTCGGCCGGCTTTACAGATCGAACGAATACATCTTCCACGAGGGGGATAGCGGCCAGGACCTCTTCTATATACTGAATGGCCGCGTACGGATGGAGAAGAAAGCCGGGCAGACGAAGAAGATTCTCGCCGAGATGGGGCCGGGGGAATATTTCGGCGAGATGGCGGCGCTGATCCGCGCCCCGCGGACCGCCTCCGCCCGCAGCCTGACGGAGAGCCACATCGCCGTCATCAGCGGAGACACCCTGCGCAGCATCCTGCGGGAAAGCGACGAGGTCTCCCTCTTCATGCTCAAGGAGTTTTCCAATCGGATCAGAAACACGAACATGGCGCTGGAAGAGCTTACCCGGGCCTGGATCAGGCTGACGGCAACCCTCTATTTCCTCCGGATGTGGCCGCTCCCGGCAGAGGCGAACCCGGTCGAAGAGCTTGCAAAGGCAACTGGCAAGGAGACGGTGGAGATCCAGGAGGTCCTGGCGGAGTTGGGCCGGCAGGAGGTCCTGACCTTTACGGACGGCCTCGTGACCGGTTTCAGCCGGGAGCAGGCCTGGCGGCTTCTCGATGAACAGGTGGCGGTATAATCGTATGCCATTTTTTCAAACCTCCACTGGGGGAAATGCTGACGGGCGCGGATTCCGCCACGCCCCAGCGCCTGATAAAAAAGGAAATTCGCTTTCGGAAGAATGCATGCAAATCGCGGGATGATGATACCCGTGAAGAGATCTCCGGTCAAATGGAAAAGCCCTCCATTTGAGCATCAGGGAGGGCTTTGAGGCTGGTTGATAGAAAAGATGTCATTTCTTATGGCACTTGGCGCATTCTGTAACGGCAAAGGCCTTTGTACCGTCGTGGCAGGATCCGCAGAACTTCCCAGCCTTTATATCATCCATCGTCATCTTGTCGCCGTCTTTTTTCATTTTGAAGAGCGAGGGATGGCAGGCATTGCACTTGAGACCGGCATTGGCATGGGCTTTACCGTCGAAGACGACCTTACCTTGTTTTGCGTCGAATTCAACTTTCTTACCCGATGGAACAGCCATAGCGCCGCCCGCAAGACTTAAAACGAAGCAAACAGCTACCGCAAAGATGAAAAATCTTTTCATATAAAACCTCCCTATCACGCAAATTTCGGTGGTACATATTCGATTGTACGGGAAGAGTCAAGTAAAATTTCTCATGGTCATTTTTTCTTGACACACCACTTACTTTTTCTTATAGATAGTGCCCGCGAAAAATGAGCCTCATAAAAAGAGTAGAAAAGATTAGAATCCTTGACTATGTCTTGCTGAAAAGGGAACCCTGAGGAGGTGCGTGTGTGATGGCTGAAGAGAACAAGGACGTTTCCGAAACTAAAGCGATGCCCCTCCATATTCCTGAAAACACGTGGCCGGTTATAGTTATCCTCGTGATGTTGGCCCTTGGCGCTTTGATCTATTATAGCTTCGGCAAGCACGAGCATGTGTCGCAGGGCCAGTTCGTCGGACCCGGCAAGTGCAAAACATGTCATGAAAAGCAATACGCCTCATGGAAGAAGACACGCATGGCGAACAGCTTCAATATGCTTCGGCCCGGAGTGAAGGGTCAAGAAAAGCAGATGGTTGGGCTCAATCCGGACAAGGACTACACCCAGGATGAAACCTGTCTGCCGTGCCACACTACCGGATATGGTTTGGTGGGTGGCTTTGTTTCAATTGAGAAGACACCTGACATGGCCGGCGTCAGTTGTGAGGCTTGTCATGGGCATGGCGGCACGTACGTCAGCTCGGTGATGAGCCTCAATGAGCCAAAATTCCAGACATCAGACGCCCGGAAGGCGGGGCTGGTTTATCCGCCGACGGAAAATGTGTGCCGGGTCTGCCACAACGCGCGCAGCCCCTATGTCGGAATGGACTACAAGTTCTATTATGACGAACGCGTCAAACTCGGCACACATGAGCATTACCACCTGAAATATGAGCACGGACGGTAATCAGCGCTGTCATATCACCCGCGGGATGCCCGCTATCTCAATCAATCGCCTTGATTGAAGTATTCCATAAGATTGACTAATTCTTTATCAGTAATCTTCTGCCATTTTATATTCTTTTCTTTCATGCTTCCTATCATCCTGGGACCATGATTCCATAATGCCGTTGCCATATAAATAGGAGACACCACTCCTTTTAGCTTAG
>MICJ01000112.1 GCA_001830835.1 Syntrophobacterales bacterium GWC2_56_13
AATTATTTTTTACCAAAACCAAACGAACCCGATGTGCCATAATTCTTAACCGCTTATGCAAAATCCTAACCGGACATCGATGATTTAGAATGCATTATTGGTTTTTTTTGAATAGCCTCATTTGTGCTGCGTACGGTGACATTTATCGTGGCAAATCACAATATATTAATGCTTTGGTGTTGAGATAAGGACTGTATTTCGCTCAATTGTGAATGTTAACGTTTCATTTATTTCTTTACCATCAATTACTAACGAGAGGAAAATACCATGATTGCCTTGACCAATTGGCAGATGAATCCAGTTACTATCGGAAAATGTCACTAAGTTTGCGGGATAAATTTTTTTTTCAAAATTACCTTTCGGTAATACAAAATCTGGTGGTTTGTTAGCATTTCGGTCTTTATAAAGAATCCCGTCATACATAAAAGTTCCGTTTGTTTGTCCATTGGCCATATAGAGTGTCCTGTTCCAATTTATTTCTAAGTTTTTTTCGGTCTTATTTTTTATGACAATATGAAATCCGTCACAGCCACGAAAGGAAAAGTGAGTTGGATAAAGATCTGCTCTGAAAATATCATTTTCAATTGATGGACTTTCTGGAAACGTTTTCCAAACAGCTTTATGCAGTGGCACTTCTTTTTGCAGTCCAACGCAACCCATTATAACAAATAACAATAACGAAAATAGAAAACTGTTGTGTCTCATAAACTGCCTCTTTAGAATCTTCGGGTTCGATTTAATTCGCTAAATTCCCATTAGTTTAGGAAATAGAGGACAGATTCTTTTTTGGATTGGTCATGAAAAAATAACTCCCCATAGATGGATCGGCTTTGATTCATTAAGTATCGCTTATAATCTTACATATTTATTGAATATTATCAAGAAAAAGTTAAAGGAAGCACATCTCAGATCAATCATATTTTACCTATCACCCTCATATAAATAATAAACGAACGTTTATAATAGGGCACAATCGACAAATAATATTGCTTGACATTCATATTATCTTATGATAAATAATAAACCAGTTTTAAGCGTATTCTATTTATCAAGGGCAAAACTGACGAAAGGAGGATACGGATCATGAACAAAAAAGTGGTCAACAGGCAAAGGGCTCTGAAAAAGGTGGTCGGTTATTTGCGCGTCAGCACGGCAAGTCAGGATCTTGAAAAGAATAAAGCAGACATTCTGACATACGCAAACGATCATAAGCTTGGCAACGTGGAGTTTGTCGAGGAAATCGTCTCGGGGAAAGTGTCGTGGCGGAAGCGAAAGATCAAAGATGTTATCGATTCACTCGGCAAAGACGACTGGCTCATTGTCGCGGAGCTGAGCAGGCTCGGACGTTCGATGCTGGAAATCATGGAGATAATAAGCGAAGCAAAGCGGAAAGAGATCAACATTCATGCTGTCAAAAATAACTGGACACTCAATGGAAGCATCGAAAGCAAAATCCTCCTGATGGTTTTTTCCATGGCAAGTGAGATTGAGAGGGATTTGATTAGCGCGAGGACAACGGAAGCGTTGAGGGTCAGAAAAGCGTCAGGCGTTAAGCTTGGCAGGCCTAAGGGGCCGGGGAAAAGCAAGCTCGATCAACATAAAGAGGAGATTGTCGCATTACTGAGGGATGGGGTGCCTAAGAAAAAGGTAGCGCGGAAATATGACACATCTATCGTCAATCTCTATAACTGGATTGCAAAAAATGATCTGCACGTTGCGGTAAGGGTATAGACGGTATTATAAAGCTAAAGTTCTATTATGTCTATGTTTGAAATGGGGAAAAGGTGTAGAATAACATTTGCTCTAAGACATACGG
Source organism: Syntrophobacterales bacterium GWC2_56_13 (assembly GCA_001830835.1). GTDB lineage: Bacteria > Desulfobacterota > Syntrophia > Syntrophales > UBA5619 > JAKAFS01. The sequence continues at coordinate 1,817 of MICJ01000112.1, forward strand.
GACCATAAATGATTAACTATTGACATTTCCAATTGAAAGGATTTTCTATGAAACTATTCAAAATAGTTGTGTTTTGGTCTTTATTGATGTTTCCTTTATCCTTTAGTGCTCATGCAGCCATGATTGGAGATACCGCTTACATTGTTACATCTATGAATTATCCACATGTTGCTATTGATGAAGCTGGTTTTGACGCATACATGAAAGCGATTGCATCGAACGACATTCCGCATGGAGTAACGGAGCTTTATCAAAAAGGGAAACTCTTTCAAGTCGAAAACAATGTGAAGGTAACAATTTTAGACAAAAAGTTTTTGGGCGGAGTAAAAGTAAGAATCCTGGAAGGTAAAAAGAAAGGCGCAAGCGGATGGGTAGCTGCTGAATGGATAAAGGATCAACCAGCGTCAAGTCCCGCAAGAGGTTTTCAGCTCAATTGTTCTAAAGTGAAAATTGCCGATACTTATCCGGTGTCTATTCCTGAAGGTTTCAAAAAAGAACAGAAGACGAAATACAGAGTGGTGGATATCACCGAATACTCTGCTACAATCATGGATACGAATAAAATCGGAAATTTCTCAGATTGCGAAATTAAAATGTATCCACCAATCTACTTTCAGGAATATTCTTTCCAAACATATTCACCTAAAGCTAAAAAAAAGTGGTCAAGCCGGACTGTCCGTGATGAATTTGACTTGCTTGTTTATGATGGAAAGAAGCTTGCTGTAATTCAAAAACAGAAATAAGAAGAAGTTGCTTTAAATATATCAAGTAACCTCTCAGGAATGACGGTAAAGCTCATTAATGATAACAGAAAGTGCTTGCTGAGGGTAGCAATAGGGTAGCAAAAAGAAAAATCAAGGGGTTAAGCTATTTGCCTAACCCCTTGATTTTCTTGGTGAGCCCTGTCGGGATCGAACCGACAACCTACTGATTAAGAGTCAGTTGCTCTACCAGCTGAGCTAAGGGCCCACAATGGGTCGCGGATACTGCTGCACTTCAATCTGGCGCGCCCGGTAGGATTCGAACCTACGACCAACAGATTCGAAGTCTGCGACTCTATCCAACTGAGCTACGGGCGCTTCATCCTTTTCACAACCGGCAGGATGTAAGATTGGGGTGAGTGAATGGACTTGAACCCTCACTACCATGCGCCGGTATTGAGTTTCCGTTATGGGTGATAACATCATGATAACCGGAACGGGCAACGAAATAGCAGAGCAAGGGGTGGTTGTCAAGGGGAAATTATTTGCCTACTTTTTCATTCCATGCCGATTTCGCCACAGTGTATCCGGTATAAGCAATTCCGAACACCTTCCCGGAATCTACCAATTTGCTTATAATTACCTATTACCTAAATCTGGCCATCACGGTTCTATGTCATCGTAAATAAAGGGCTTTCTTGTAATTATTGGCGATGGCAGTTCACTATCAAACATTTGAATTTATTCATGATGCAACCGTCAATGGCCATTTTTAGGTATTACTACTGATCCACATCGCGCCGGGGGAAGGGGGGAAGATTACGTCATTCAGGATCTAATGTTGTATCCCGAATAACCAACCCCCACCGGTAGGGGCGGGTTTGAAACCCACCCCTATCCGGGAGAGGAAGAGAATGTGCGGGCAACGGCGAAAGCCCCGCTAATAATAACCGCTGCTTCAGAATTTCACCTGCACACCGACCTGGTACTTGTTGTAGTCGATATTGGCGGCGTTCGTCGTGCCTTTGGCGACATTATTGCTATTGTCCCGCCGTTCCCAAGCAACAAAGGGCATCAGTTCCGGCGCCACATCATAGGACAGGCCAGCGACATAGATGTTGTAGTCGTTTTCCTGGATGTTCGTATCGGGATCATAGTTATAGAACTTCCCAAAAGCCCTGAGTTTCTCGACGCCGGGTATGCGGACATAGCCTTCAGCCAGATAGCCGACGCGCTTATTGTCTTCCGTTCCCGTCGCCGCTCCCTGGCCCCAGTAATACTGGCCCATGACGCCAAAATAGCGATGCAATAACGACACCTGCCCCATATTGACTTCGAAATTGGGATAGTTATTGGTCTGGCCGGGCACTGTACTCAGCTTGTTGCTCTTGCCGTAGGCCCCGAAATAGGCCAACTGGAGACCCTTGAGCACCGAGACGGTCGGGAAGGGGCGGAAATAGATGAGGCCGGAAACGACCTTGTTTTCGTTGCCTTCCCCCGTGGACGTGGTGGATCCCGCACCGTTGTAAAGGCCGATCATATAGCCGCCCCATTTTCCCGAAAAGGGCTTTGAGGCATACTTGAGGTATTCGTCATCTATGTAACCGCCGAAGACGCCCTGGTTGACAATACCCAGGTCGTAGGTGGACAGAATGCCGAGATCGTCCAGGAGGTTTTTCCCCTGGACCCGGTATGCCCAGATGGAATTGTCGTAGCCGTCCGATGGCGTGGGAACCATACCGACCATCGTAAGCGTGCCGTAGAACTTCATGTTTGCGTAAGCGGACTTCAAGCGCAGCTCCGCGCCGTTTGTCGCGTTAGTGGCATCGGTGTTGTAAAAAAGATCGGCCGTGATATTCATGCCAAGCCAGTCGTTGATATCCTTTGACAGGGTGAACCGACCCCGGTTCAGGACAAATTGATTGGAGTTCTTGGCAATGGTGGCGTTTGAGGGCAGCCCGTCGAAACGGTTGACCGCGTTCCATTCCGTAAAGATCTGGGCGCCGAATTTGAAGCCCTTCAACGCCTTTGGCAGGAAATCGCCTTTATCGGCATCTTTTTTTAAATCCGCCTTGATCTCTGTTGTAATACTTTTTTTAGCATCCTCTTTTTCTTTTTGCGTTTCAGAACGAACTTCCTGCAACAACTGTTCTGCCTCTTGCTGGGTAATAATTCCCTTCTTTTTTAAAAGGTTGATCAGCTCTGCCTCTCCAGCATACAGGTGTGAACTGCTTAAGAGAAAAATACACCAAAAAATAATAAACAAAAACATACACTTCTTCCAAACCATAATTTACTCCTTTCAAATTTTGTATTTTTGTTCTTCTTCCGTAAAAGACCGGCTTGATGTTAATATAAGTGAATTACCCCGCCCACAGGGCGGGACATGTTAAAAAACTGGAGGAGGGGGGATTGCATCCCCCATGCCCCCGCTCCGCATTCGTCCCCGTCCACAGGACGGGGTATTCTGCGGGAGCTTTTATAAAATCTTGAAGTTGTATTTTGTACGAATAAGTATGTATTTGTCATATTATGGATATATTTGTCAATCATTATTTTTCATCGGGGTGGGGCGACCCGGAACATGCCTCTGCTGCCATAGAAACAACTGTCCGTCACCAGGATAATACAGTGAAGGTTGTGCCCGATGATGTATCTCTACTTGGAAGCCTTACACGAGAAATGCCGTCAATGTTCGGTTTCGGTGGCGCAAAACGATTCGGGGAAACCGCTTCTACAAGACGTGGAAGAGGGCGTGTAGTAACCTCGGCATTCAGGGCGTAGACCTCGATGGGGGGACAAGGCGCTCATCGGCCAGAGCACTCCGCAAATACTTTAGCCCAGAAAAAATAAAAAGGGCGACAATGCACACAGGCAATGCCGCCTTTAAACGGTATTTCAGGATGGAATCCGACGACGTAAGAAGCATCTATAAACGGTTGGCTGACGTGGTAAAAATTGATAACGGACTGATAACGGGAAATGACATTCTTTAAGGGTGCCATTTTAGGTTAAGTGTTTGATTTATTTAGGAATGGATTGGGGTGAGTGAAGGGACTTGAACCCTCAGCCTCCGGGGCCACAACCCGGCACTCTGACCATTTGAGCTACACCCACCATCCATGCCTGGTGCGCCTGGAGGGATTCGAACTCTCGACCCACGGATTAGAAGTCCGTTGCTCTATCCAGCTGAGCTACAGGCGCTTATCCTCGCGACGCACTGCATCCGGTCTCCTTTTAAAAGAGCCGTGTTTATAACCCCTTTGCCGCCTTTTGTCAAGGACCGAGTGCAGACTTTTTTATCTCCTTTCTCTCAACGGACAAACCCGGCAATCCCCTCGAAACGATACCCTTTTTTACCGAGCCCCTCCCCACCCTGATCCGTTGTATAGAAATGGCTTCCCGTGGTGGGCTTATACCAGCGGTAGAGTTCCCGGGTTCCGGTCAGACGGGAAGTGGCGATGTTGCCAATAGACCCTTCCAAGAGATAGCCCGAAAGCGGCTTTCCGCCTTCGGCCGCATCCGACGAGTAAAAATGGTCGCCCTTGACGGGGTTGAACCAGCGAAAGAAGCTTGTCGTCCCCGGAGTTCCCGGACTGAAGAGCCTAAAGACGATCCCCAGATTCCGGTACCCCTTCGTCTGCAGGCGGGTCGCCTCGGCCCGGGGATTGGTAGTATAGAGGTAGTCGTTGCCGACGACATATCGGTAAACATCGAGAAAACGGGACTGCGTCTCCGCCGCCACCTCCAGGAACACTTCCACATCGGCCTCGCCGGCGTTTGAGAGGAAGAAAACACGTTCCCCGTAGATGCCGGATTCAAGGTTGCGTGTATTGATTGCAATATTGATATAGTCCGTCTCCCGCAAGGTCGTCCCGCTGTCCGGAAATACACTGATCCAGCCCGGTGGTCCCTTCAGGACCGGCTTCCCGAAGATCCGGACCCCCTCCAGAACCGTCCGGCCTCCTCCATTGACAAGGCCCAGCATATGAGGTCCGTCCGGGAGCCCTTCCGTCAAAGGGATCTCCACCTTTTCCCATCGGTCCGATAAACTGTCTATATAAGCTGTGATCTGCTCGTCGATGTAGATGCTCAGGGGGCCCCCTTCCGGCGACTTCCAGATAAAGAGGCTGACCCCGACGCCCGTGAAGCGGTAGCGAAGGGCGTTCTGCTCCCCCTGACCGGAGGGATATCCGCCTCCCTCCGCCCATGCGCCGGAGAACTCCAAGTTTTCCCGAAGCGCTCCGGCCGGCGAATAGCCGTCGGCGCCGGCAACCGCCTCATTCAGAAAGGAGACATAGCGTCCCATGAGCGGCGGTGCGGTCGCCGGCATGCCCTTCTTCCCCGCCAGTCCCGTTTTCCACTTCAGAATCTCCCTCCCCCGATTGGTCAGATGGATCATTCGGGTTATCTGGTCGCCGGCCCGAACCGTCCCGCCATCGATCCGGAGGGGGGACAGCTCCATCAGGGGTGCAGAGGCCAGTTTGGCCAGTATGACACGGAAAAATACCGTCCTCGTTCCTCCCGTAGAAACGAAGCGAATCGACTCCCGCAACTCGCCAACCGGCGCCTCCCGAAGAAACGTGGCGGACGCTCCCCCCGCCTCAAGGCGCAGGATCAATGGACAGCCTTGGGACTTCTCCCGACCGCTTTCCTTCGCAAAGAGCAGTTGGATCTTTACGGGCCCAGGCGCTTCTTCGAGAACGCCGGCAAGTCCCTTATACTCGGTCTGGTTCCACCCTTCCGGTCCCTCCATGGACCAGTTCAGGCTCCCTGAACCCCATTTTTTTAAATAAAATATTCTCTCGGCCTCTTCCCCTGGTCCGATGGCGCCGAGATCGACCTCCCGCGGGTTGACGGTCAGTACCGGTTTAAGGTCGCCGTCGCTCCGTACCGGAAAGCCCCCCGCACCATTCTGCTCCGGTGTCTCCGCCCGGAGCGGGTCTGCAAGGGGAAACAACGGGATCATGAGTACCAGAAAAACCAATACCGTCAAAAACCATCTAACCATAAGGACTCCACTCAGTAATTTTTTCACTTCTAACCCAAAGCCTCATAGAACGCAACGGTTTTTCGCCGTGAAAAGACTTGACACCCTTCGGATATCCGATATATCTTCCCCCCGTTTTCGTGCGTTTTGCGAAAAATCGGGTATGGTTTCGAACCGGTAGAAACCGACACGGATAAGAAATGTTATGGATGAGGATACACTGAAATACTGGATCGCCCTCAAGGCGGTGGAAGAGGTGGGCTGTGTGGGGTTCAGAGCCCTCCTTAAAGCCTTTTCATCGCCGAAGGCGGTCTTTTCCGCCTCCGCACAGACCCTGAAGGTGATCCCGGGAATCGGTCCGAAGACGGCGGATCATATCCGGACCTTCTCCGACTGGGGAATGGCCGAACGGGAGGTTGCTCTTGCCGGAAAGCTCGGCATCGCTATCGTCACCTGCGAGGATCCCCTCTATCCCAAAAATCTTCTCAACATCTACGATTGTCCTCCCTTTCTCTATATGAAGGGATCCTTGTGTCCGGAGGAGATCCCCGTGGCGGTCGTCGGATCGCGCCTGGCCTCCCCTTACGGCAGATACACCACCGAGAGGCTCAGCCGCGAGCTTGCCCTCAAGGGGATCACCATCGTCAGCGGTCTTGCCCGCGGCATCGACGCCGCAGCCCACCGGGGGGCGCTCGCCGGGAAAGGAAGGACCATCGCGGTTCTGGGGTGCGGTCTCGACGTGAATTATCCACCGGAAAACAAGAAGCTTGCGGATGACATCACCGCCCGCGGCGCCCTGGTCACGGAATTCCCCTTCGGAACGCCGCCCAACGCCCCTAATTTTCCATCGCGAAACCGGATCATCAGCGGCATCTCTTTCGGGGTCGTCGTCGTGGAGGCCGGTGAGAAGAGCGGATCGCTTATCACGGCGCGGCTCGCAGCCGAGCAGGGGCGCTCGGTTTTTGCCGTTCCCGGTGCGATCGACACCGCCGGTTCGCGGGGAACCCACCGCCTGATCAAACAGGGTGCAAAGCTGATCGAAAACGTGGATGATATCCTCGAGGAGATCCTGCCCCAGGCCGTCTGCCTGCCGGCCCTTTCCGAGAAACAGCCCCGAATCCTTATGCCGGACGCGACGCAGTTAGATCCGGAAACAATGAATGCGCCGCCCGCGGCCGATATCGCGGGGCTCGGGGAAACGGAAAGGAAACTATTCGCCCTGGTCCCGCAAAAGCCCGTGGAGATCGACACACTGATCATCACCTCGGGGTTTGCCCCGCAGGAGGTCCTTAACGGCCTGCTCATTCTGGAACTCCGCGGTCTGATCCGGCAGCTACCGGGTAAAATGTTTGTTCGTAAGGAGTCAACCATTTGAATTCACTAATTATCGTGGAATCACCCACCAAGGTGAAGACCATCCGCAAATACCTTGGGCCGGAGTACGATGTCCGGGCCTCGGTCGGTCACGTCAAGGACCTGCCGAAAAACACCCTCGGTATCGATCCCGAAAAGCAGTTCGAACCCACCTACCAGGTGATCGACAGCAAGAAGAAGGTGATCGCCGATCTCAAGAGGGCGGCGGCCAAAGCGCAGCAGATCTTCCTCGCCCCGGACCCGGACCGCGAGGGAGAGGCCATCGCCTGGCACATTGCCGAGGAAATCGGGGATAAAAAGAAACCGATCCGGCGGGTCCTCTTTAACGACCTCACCCGGGAGACGATCCTCGAGGCGATCGCTCATCCCCGCGAGCTTGATTTCAACCGATACGAGGCGCAGCAGACCCGGCGGATCCTCGACCGCCTCGTCGGCTATCAGATCAGCCCCATCCTCTGGGAGAAGGTGAAGCGGGGCCTCTCCGCGGGCCGGGTACAGTCCGTCGCCGTCCGAATCATCTGCGACCGGGAAGCGGAGATCAGGGCGTTCGTTCCCGAGGAATACTGGAACACCACCGCCCTGCTGGAGGGGTCGAACCCGCCCCCCTTCGAGGCGAAACTGACGAAGATCGACGGAAAGAAGGCAAAGATCGGCGACGCCGCGCGCTCCGCCGAGGTCGTCGCAATCCTGAAAGACGCTGCCTTCGCCGTGGCCTCCGTGGAGAAGAAGGAGGTCAAACGCCAGCCTCCTCCCCCTTTCACAACGAGCAAGCTCCAGCAGGAGGCCTCCCGCTGGCTCCGCTTTTCGGCGAAGAAGACGATGGCGACGGCTCAGAGACTTTATGAAGGAATCGAGCTCGGTCCGGAGGGACCCGTGGGACTGATCACCTATATGAGGACCGACTCCGTCCGTATCGCCGCCGAGGCGCTCAATGACGCGCGGGAGTACATCCGCAGCCACTACGACGGAACATTCCTGCCGCCCAAGGCACGGGTATTCAAGGTCGCCGGCGTCGCCCAGGATGCCCACGAGGCGATCCGGCCGTCGTCGATGGCCCATCCGCCCCAAGCAATCAAGCAATTCCTCTCGCCCGACCAGTTCCGCCTCTACCAGCTGATCTGGAACCGTTTTCTGGCCTCGCAGATGAACCCCGCCCTCCTCGACCAGACCATAGTGGATATCGCCGCCGCGAACTGCCTGTTCAGGGCGCAGGGGGTTGTGATGAGGTTCCCCGGATTCACCGTCCTCTACACGGAAGGAAAAGAAGACAACGGTGAGGAGAACGGCTTGGGCAAACTCCTCCCCGAGGTCCGGGAAGGCGAGGTCCTCAAGCTTATCTCCCTTACGCCGGAACAGAAATTCACCCAGCCGCCGCCACGGTTCTCCGAGGCCTCTCTCGTCCGTGAACTGGAGGAGAACGGCATCGGCCGCCCGAGCACCTACGCGGCGATCCTGAGCACGATCCAGGAGAGGGAGTATGCCCGCCTCGAAAAGGGGAAGTTCATCCCCACCGATCTCGGGATCCTCGTGACCGATCTTCTCGTCAAGAACTTTCCCCGGATCCTGGACGTCGCCTTCACTGCCTCGATGGAGACGGAACTTGACCGGATTGAAGAAGGAAAGACGAAGCGGCTCGACACCCTGAACAATTTCTACCTCCCCTTCACGGAGGAGCTCAGAAAAGCGAAAGCGAACATGCGCAATATCAAGCGTGAGGAGACCCCGACGGACCTTCTCTGCGAGAAGTGCGGAAAGCCGATGGTCATCAAGTGGGGAAAGAACGGCCGGTTTCTCGCCTGCACGAACTATCCCGACTGCAAGAACACGAAGAATTTTACTCAGGATGAAAAAGGGGAGATCCGGCCGGAAGAGAATCGGCTGACAACGGACATCCCCTGCCCCCTCTGCGGCAAACCAATGCTTGCCCGCCAGGGGCGGTTTGGAAAATTCTTAGGCTGCTCCGGGTATCCCGAGTGCAAGCACACCATCGATGTTGCTCCGGACGGTACGCAGGTCGCCGCTCCCGTCGAGGGAAAGACGAGCGATACCGTCTGCGAGAAATGCGGGAAACCGATGGTCGCCAAGCGCGGCCGCTACGGCACTTTTCTCGGCTGTTCAGGCTACCCGGAATGCAAGAACATCGTTAAGACCAGAGCGTCGGGGCGCCCTGCCGGGTCGGCTTCTGAACAGGAGCTCACCGATGTCCTCTGCGACAAATGCGGTAAACCGATGGCCGTAAAACCGGGCCGCTACGGGAAATTCCTTGGCTGCACAGGCTATCCAGGCTGCCGGAACATCATGAAGTACAAGCCCCCGGGGAAATAGGGGGACGAAATGCGGAGCGGGAAAATGGAGGACTGATTTTCAAAGCTCTCTTTTCAGGAAAGGGCTCCTGGTTGTGACGGCAGAGGAAGAACCGATAATCGTGATCGGCGGAGGGCTGGCCGGCTGCGAGGCGGCTTGGCAGCTCCTTAAGCACGGCCACAGGGTCCGCCTGTGCGAGATGAAGCCCGCGCGCTTCTCCCCCGCCCATAAATCGCCCCACCTTGCGGAACTCGTCTGCAGCAATTCGCTGCGGTCCAATACCCAGGACAACGCCGTCGGGCTTCTCAAGGAGGAGTTGCGGCGGACTGCTTCCCTGATCATGGCGGCAGCCGACGCCACGGCTGTCCCAGCCGGCAAAGCACTCGCCGTCGACCGGAGTCTATTTTCCCGCTTTATCGAAGAGAGCCTGACCGCCGAACCTTTTCTGGAGCTGATCAGGGGCGAGGTGACAGAGATCCCCGAGACCGGGGTCACGATCATCGCCACCGGGCCCCTCACCTCCGACGCCTTCGCCTTGGCAATCGGCTCGCTTACTGGCGGAGAATATCTCTATTTCTACGACGCGATCTCCCCGATCATCGAGGCGGAATCCATCGACCGGAGCCGCGTCTTTGCGGCCTCCCGTTACGGCCACGGCGAAGCGGACTACCTGAACTGCCCGATGGACCGTGAAACCTACGAGATGTTCTGGAAGGCCATGACCGAAGCCGAGGAGGTCCCTCTCCACGTCTTCGAGGAGGTGAAATGTTTCGAGGGGTGCCTCCCCATCGAGGTGATCGCCCGGCGGGGGATTGAAACCCTTGCCCACGGGCCGATGAAACCGGTCGGCTTGATCGACCCGCGGACGGGCCGTCAGCCCCATGCCGTCGTCCAGCTCCGGCGGGAGGACAAAAAGGGCATCCTTTTCAACATCGTGGGATTTCAGACGAAGCTGACCTGGCCGGAACAGCGGCGGATCTTCCGGATGATCCCCGGTCTGGAGAAGGCGGAGTTTACCCGGTACGGGAGCGTACACAGGAACACCTTCCTCAACGCCCCTACCCTGCTGACGGCCACCCTTCAGCTCCGGCGCCGCCCGCAGCTTTTTTTCGCCGGTCAAATCACCGGCGTAGAGGGGTATGTGGAGTCGACGGCGATGGGGCTTCTCGCGGGACTCAACGCCTCCCGCTTCGTCGCCGGCCGGGAGATGATCCCCCCACCGCCGGAAACGGCCTGCGGCGCCCTGATCGGCCACATCACGAATGCCGACCGGAAGAACTTCCAGCCGATGAACATCACCTTCGGTCTCTTCCCGCCGCTGCCCGGGAGGATCTCCAGGAAAGACCGGGGCCAAATCTACGCCCGACGAGCTCTTGCGGCACTCGCATCATGGCAGGATCATTAGTGGAAGTTGGACATGTCGTGCTTTACATGTCAAAAAAAAGAATGTATATTACTCGATAGTTGCCTTTAAATTTAAACCGCTGAAACCGGAAGAGACAAGTCATGAACTATCCATTTCAAAACGATGCAGTGGGCAAGTTAATCTTGCGCCTTACGCTCGGGGTTCTCATCCTGTTTCATGGTGTATCAAAGATCCTTAACCCCGGTTATCTCGACTTCATTGGTAAACAACTCGCAAGTATTGGATTGCCTGCAGCGATTGCCTATGGTGTTTATTTTGGCGAAGTTCTTGCGCCGTTAATGATTATTTTGGGAGTTTTTTCGCGTGTTGGTGGTTTGCTCGTCGTGGTTAATATGGTTTTTGCGATGGTGCTGGCACACAGCGATCAGTTACTTACGTTATCAAAAAGCGGTGGGTGGGCGCTCGAATTGCAGGGCTTCTATTTATTTTGCGGCATCGCCATATTCTTCCTTGGCAGCGGCAGAATAGCCATTAAACCAGACTGAACGTTTTAGCTCTATGCCATTGATGTTCATAGCCCAACTGCAGCGCTCAACACGGCCGCTCCTCGCCGGTTAGCGCGCATGTTACACTCTTCAATCCGTACCCTGAAAAGCATCCATCGCCTCCTTATTCAGGACATCCCCCTCGCCTTTGTATTTCGGAGAAAAATGGAACAGCACCATGCGCTTTGCCCCCGCCTTTTTTGCCAGCATGCCCGCCTGCCTTGCCGTAAGATGGTACTTCCGCGCGGCGCTATCGACGTCTTCATGAAGAAAAGGCGCCTCGATAAACATAACCTCCGAGCCGGCGCCCAGTTCTATGATCCTGCGTGCATTCTCTTCGCTGTAGAGGGCATCGGTCACGTAGGATATTTTCTGCCCGGGCGTGATTTTCACGGCCTTTTCTCTTAAAATACCGAGAGGCACGATTTCTTCTTCCATTCGGCCGTCAGCGTCACGCCACCATACCCGCACGGGCAGGCCATCCGGTTCGTTTTTCATAATATGCGTCTTTAGATCCTGCAGCCATGCCCCAGTGGGAAGCCCCATCTCCCGCAGCACATTCTTCTTGATATTGATGCGGGTATTTTCTTCGAAACTGAAAGCCAGGCAGGGGGTGCCATGATCGAGGAATACCGCCCTGACGGAAAAGAAATCCCCCTGAACGAGAGTGCCGTCGTAATCCCCCCGTTCCTCACCCTCCGGCTTGAAGGCATTCCTGCAGCGGTAGCGCCTGCTGATTTTGTATTCCGGATGCACCTCCGTTACGAACAATTCGAAGTCGTTGGTGTAATTGGCGACCAGATTCCACGTATAGGAGCTGAGCTTGTCCTCCACGTTCTGCAGGAAATCAGGCGGTCCGTAAAGATTGACGCGCAGGTCCCTCCCCAGGGAAATCCTCAGCAGATGATCAAAGCCGATGAAATGGTCCATGTGAGTATGGGAAACGAAAATATAGCCGATCTTCAAAAGCTTGCGCGGCGGCAGGAGATGGATGTCGCCAAGGTCGAAAAGAAAGGCCTCCTTCCGGTACTTGAAATCCACATACACACCGGGATCACCGAAGGGATTATTGATCAAAGAGGCGCTGTGAATCATTTTCCCCCCCCATCAACTCATTGCCTGCACTAATTATAAGTTGCCGTTTGTTTCATCAATGAAAAGCGTAGCGATTGCAGGAAAATGCCTTGCAGGGCAGATCGTAATCCGGTTTGAGCGTTGCGCCGGCCCTTTTTACCGCAGCCGTTGTTTCAGGAGGTCGAGTTTATGGATGCGGATCGTGTTCCGCGACGTGCTGAGGATGCCCTTCTTACGGAGGCTTTTCAGGGCCTTGTTGATGCTTTCCCGCGAGACGCCTACCAGATGACCCAGCTCATTCTGGGAGATGGTCAGGACATGATCAGAATCATCCTTCACATCGGCAGGACGGGACTCTATCAGTTCAACCAGTTTTTTTTCCAGTCGCGCAGGGACGTTCAAGAAGCACATCTCCGTCAACTGATTGTCCGTCTTCCGCAGGCGCATGGAGAGGGCGGAAAGAACAGCAGGGATTGCATGCTCGCTGGTCTTCAGAAAGGATAAGAAATCCTTGCGGTTTAGGGCGTAAAGGAAGGACTCCTCCAGGGCGATGGCATCGGCGGAGCGGGGATGCCCATCGAGAAGCGCCATTTCCCCTAAAAATTCTCCTCCTCCGAGGATCGCCAGGGTCATCTGATTGGTCCTTCTGGACACGGAGATTTTGATCTGTCCGGACAGAATCATATAAAGCGTCGTACCTTCATCGCCCCTGCGGAACAGGACTTCTCCCTTGTGCAGTGTCTGCAGCCTCAGGAGTTGGGACAACCGCTCGCAATCCCGGTCTGATAGTGACGAGAACAACTGGATTTTTTTTAAGGCATTAACCGGCGTCACAGTACCCTTCCGAGCATCTGAAAGTTTATTTTCAATAAATAAGTCTAAATCGCTTCGTTCCGGGCTGAGTAGAATATGTCCTTTAGTGCTTCAATCCGGCGCATCTATGAAGTATTTCACACAGAAACTGTGAACAGGTTCACTCAGTTAAACCGTATTCGCTTGATATCAAGTTAAATCATCTTTATCATATAATCAAGATGAATTATCAGGCCCCGGCAAAGAAACGGGACCTGTATCGGGAGTCAGAATCCCGGGTTCCATCCGGCAGAAAGGAGGACAGTTTATGAAAAAGATAGCTTTGAATCAGAAGGGCTTTACCATCATTGAGGTGACCATCACTACGTTTCTGCTCGTCGTGGCCTTCCTTGGCCTGTTGTCCTTGTCCGTCATGGCGATAAAAGGAAACGCCTTCAGTAAGATGATGACTACAGCCACGGCCCTGGGCAATGACAAGATCGAGGATCTAAAGGCGGGGGCATTTACGAATGTGGAATTAAATAGCGGCAGCCATACCGATACGGGAAACCCTTTCCAGGGTCTCTACACCCGCACGTGGATCATCACGGATACCATCGATGCGACGAGCTCAAGAATTGCGTGTAAGACCATTGCCGTATCGGTATCATGGAGCTGGCTGGGCAAAACCCACAATGTTTCCTTCAACACCCTGCAGGCCAATCAGGACGAATGAGAAAGATAGGAGATGATTTATGAAGAAAATTTTAAAAAATAATGACCGATGGAGCGGCCAGGGCTTTACGCTGCTGGAGCTGATCATTGCCATGTCCATGGGGTTGATTGTTCTCGGAGCCATGTATGGGGCTCTCACCGTTCAGGATCGGAATGTATCCCTGCAGGAACAGGTGGCGGAGATGCAGCAGAACGCCCGAGCCGGTATGGAAATCATGCTTCGGGAGATCATGATGGCCGGTTATAACCCCCAAAAAACAATTTCGATTGGTGCACAGCCCGGCATTACGACGGCTTCAGCCAATGCCCTGGGTTTTGTGGCCGATCTGAATGCCAATGGAAATACCACGGCAGACACTGCAAATCCCAATGAGAATATATTATATAATGTTTATGATGCGGCAGGCGTTCCCTGCCTTGGCAGGACATCCAATGGATCGACGCAAGTTATGGTTCAGAACATCGAATCGTGGACATTTGCTTTTTATGACCGTGACGGGAACCTCCTGTCCTCTTCGCCCGCCGTAACAGAGATCAAAAAGATACAGGTTAGCCTTACGGCCAGGACAGCGAAACCCGATCCCCAATATACGGACCCGGGCCAAGGAGATCATTATCGGCGATATACCCTGACTTTCAGTGTAGCGCCGAGGAACATTGACCTATAACACATAAAAAAGAAAAGAGAGCATGTCATGAAAAACCGGAGTCTATATCAACAGAAGGGAATGGTTCTGGTAGTTGGCGTTTTGCTGATCGTCGCGTTGCTTGTTTTAGGGACCATAGCGATGATCACCACAACGACCGAGCTGAGGATGACCGGGTTTTTTAAATCGGGTAAAAAAGTTTTTTATATTGCTGAAGCGGGTATTGAAGATGCGAAGGCCCGGCTGCGGGCCGGGGCGGAGAACGCCATTGTCGATGGCCACCCGACGCAAAGCGGCTGGGAGGCCTATATCGGTACGGTAACCAAGTCCCAGGGCAAGGGGTATAACAGCGGCAATACCATGCATGTCCGGGTGGACAGGCTCCAGTCGGATCTGGATTATGTGGTGACGATCGTCCACCAGACGGATGGGGCGGGAAACATTCTATACTGGGGGGACGCCAATGGCGACGGGATCAATGAGCGGACAACAGCCTCAGGCGGCAGCCTGAGGAATATCTATAAGGTGACGAGCGAGGGTAGCTATGCGGGCGCCAGCCGTACCTTGGTAGTAGAGTTAGCCAGGATGCCGCCGATTAATGTGCCCGGCGCTCTTTATGTCAACGCCACCACGACGGTCCAGGGTTCCAGTACGAATATCATCGGGACGGACGGCTGCGGAGGGTCGGACCTCGCCGGTATTGTGACGACCCAGGGGACCGGTTCCGTTACACTCAACGGCGGACCGGATATCACCGGCGTCGGCGGGACGACGCCCAATATCGCCTATGGCGGCACGGGGATGAATGTTCAGTCTATGATCGATCGTTTCAAAGGGTCGGCCAATTTCAAATATACGGTCAACGCTGCGACCCTTACAGCCACATCGGTTCCCGGTCCCGGGGACGGATGGGGGATTCCGACGCCAGGGGCGACATCACAATTGCCGTCATCCTGCAGCGCCCACAATATCGTTTATTATAATACTGCCGGGACGGACATTCAGCTGAGCGGCGGCGCTACAGGGTGCGGGTTGTTTCTTGTGGAAGGTGATCTGATCTTGCACGGCAATTTTTCCTGGTACGGGGTGGTGATCGCGACAGGATCGATAATTTTTACCGGCGGCGGCGATAAGAACATCACGGGCGCAATGCTTGCCGGGGGATCGGCCGATGCGGATCTGGTGGGCGGAAATGCCAATATTGTCTATTGCAGTTCCGCTGTCCAAAATCAAACGGAAAATCAGCACACGCAGGTCCTGAGCTGGAAAGACAAGGCGAACTGAACTTGTCGAGAAAAGCGGCGGCCCTCTATTTTCTCCACCAGTCATCGGGAAGCTTTCCGCCGGTATTCTGCCGCTTCACTTGATCGGTCAGCTCGTAGATCTGCCCGGATATCCGCCGCATGTCCGCTTTCGCTTTTTCCTTGACTTCAGGGTTCTGTTCCCGGGACGCCTTCCGCAGGCGTTCTGTCGCCTCTTTGAGGTCCTCTTCCATGCGGCGTTTTTTTTCGCCATAGGCCTTTATCTCCTGAGGCGAAAGTCCTGTTTTCTCAGGCCGGTCTTTCTTTTCGGGTCCATCGCCCATGGGTTTCTGAATCGCTGGCGCCCCTTCCGCCTGCCCTTCTTTTTGGACGGCTTTATCATGAATGACGCCAGCCTTTGAGGATATGTCTTCGCCTGTCTCTTCAATCCTTGCGATAGCGGCTCTTTGGATGCCCATCGTACCGCCTTCCACATAAAAGCGGATCTCCGTTCCCTCCCGCCAGTAAAAAGATGTCGTTATATGTCCCCCATTCTTCAGATTTATAACGTAAGAAGATGAAAGGGATTTTGATGGCCACAACAGAAAAAAGACGCACAACAGAGACATCATCAGAAAGATGACGGTCTTGATGAAAGGTTCCTTTGAAAAAAGAGTATGTTGCGTGATCATCCTATGCATCCGCTCCTCCTCCACTCCTCGTCGATTGCCTATCTATCGTCCCCCTTCTCAGCGATCCTGGCCCAGGCATCTCTTAGCGTCACGGTCCGGTTGAATATCAGGACTTTGTCCTTATCATCTGCGGAATCAACGCAGAAATAGCCAAGCCGTTCGAACTGGAACCGGTCTCCGGGCGCCGCATGGGACAGGCTCGGCTCTACCCGGCATGACCCGAGGGTTTCCAGCGATTTCTTATTCAGATACTCCATAAAATCAGGACCTTCCCCCAGTGAATCGGCGATGCGGAAAAGACGGTCGTAGAGGCGCACCTCGGCCGGCACGGAATGGGCCGCCGATACCCAGTGGATGGTTGCGTCGACCTTCCGCCCATCGGGGGCGAACCCGCTTCGGGTCTCCGGATCGTAGGTGCAGTGCACCTCGCTCACTTCTCCCCTGTTCGCATTCTTTACGACGCCGACGCACCGGATAAAGTACCCGTAGCGGAGGCGGACTTCCCTGCCCATGGCCAGCCGGAAAAACTTTTTAGGCGGATTCTCCAGGAAATCTTCCTGCTCGATATAGAGAACACGGGAGAAGGGCACCTTCCGGGATCCCATTTCGGGATTCTTCGGATGATAAGGGCAATCGAACTCCTCCACTTCTCCTTCCGGGTAGTTATCGATCACGACGCGCAGAGGTCGGAGAACGGCCAGGACGCGCTGCGCCCTTTCATTCAGGTCCTCCCGTACACAGTTCTCCAGAAGGGCCATGTCGATGAGACTGTCATTCTTGGAAACGCCGATCCGCTCGCAGAAGTTGCGGATCGCTTCGGGGCTGTACCCCCTTCTCCGCATGCCTGACAGGGTGGGCATCTGCGGATCATCCCAACCGCTGACCACCCCCTTTTCCACCAGTTCGATCAGTTTGCGTTTGCTCAGGACTGTGAAACTGAGGTTTAGACGGGCGAACTCGATCTGCTGTGGACGGGGCTCCACGTTCAATTCTTTCAGGAACCAATCGTAGAGAGGCCGGTTGTTTTCGAACTCCAGGGTGCAGATCGAATGGGTGATCCCCTCTATGGAGTCCGACAGACAATGGGCAAAATCATACATCGGATAGATGCACCATTTTTCACCCGTCCGATAGTGATTTTCTTTCTTGATCCGGTACATGACCGGATCGCGCATGGTGATGTTGGGAGAGGTCATGTCGATTTTTGCCCGGAGGACACGGGCGCCGTCCTCGAACTCTCCTGCCCGCATGCGTTCGAACAGCGCCAGGTTTTCTTCGCTTGATCTGTTGCGATAAGGGCTTTCTCTGCCCGGTTCGGTCAGGGTGCCCCGGTACTCGCGAATCTCATCCGCACTCAGGTCGCAAACGTATGCCTTGCCTACTCTGATCAGCCGCATTGCATATTGGTAGAGTTTTTCATAGTAATCGGAGGCATAGTACAGACGATCCTGCCAGTCGAAACCCAGCCATTTCACGTCGCGGATGATGGATTCCACATATTCCATGCTCTCCCCGCTTGGGTCGGTGTCATCCATGCGCAAATTGCATGTGCCCCCGTACTGCGCGGCGATGCCGAAATTGAGGCAGATTGACTTGGCATGTCCGATATGGGGGTATCCGTTCGGCTCGGGAGGAAAGCGGGTGGCTACCCGCCCCTGATGCCTATGGGTTCTCAGGTCTTCATCGACGATAACCCTGATGAAGTCGGATGGAGGCGACGCATCGTTCCGGGCCATGTTTCCCATTCCCTTTCTCCGGATCTAAGTGAAACTGCCCGACCTGGAAGGCAGGCTTCCCGGGGAGGAAGATATTTGGATGGCGAAATAAGGGAAAAAAGGGGTTACGGCAAATGACATAACCCCCCTGATTTTCATGGTAGGCGGTACTGGGATTGAACCAGTGACTTCTACCGTGTGAATCTCATTGATATTATTAAGTATATTAACCATTACAAACTAAGATAGATAAATGACAAAGAAAACGTTGCAACGCTATTTATCTTGTTTTATGATTTTTTACAACCTTTTCCAAGGTTATGGTCACAATTTGGTCACAAGTTTTTGAATGAGAAATCAGGTTTGAAGGGGATAGACTGATCACCGAAAACCGGACAATCCCACCGGCTGCCCCTTCATTAAACCACCGGGGATGATTGCGAGGGATGGGAATGAAGCCGTTTGATGAAAATTACGACATTGATGATTTTATATCAGGGGTAGACCTTTTAAAGAAATGGAAGATAGATAAATTTGCGCTATTTCACTATATCTCTTATCACCGGCGTCATTCCCTACCAGAATTACCGGGGCAAATTGATACCAGCATCACCGGTCATGTAGATCCACTCATGTCATTCCTTGAG
>MICJ01000113.1:0-7309 GCA_001830835.1 Syntrophobacterales bacterium GWC2_56_13
GACCATCGGCCGCGACACGTCAAGCTTCTGGATGACCCCCTCGAGGATTTTATAATCGTCCCGGTCCGCCGTGATGATGAGGGTGTTGGTGGCCTTGTCCGCGAGGATGTTCACGTCCTTGGACAGAATGGCGGTCTTCCCCGCCGCCGCTGGCGCCGGTGGCTTGGCGTCCTTTGTGTCCTTCGGGATGTTCATGAGGACCTTGGCCATGTCTTCGGCGTTGCCGTTCTGGAGTTGGTAGACGTGGATGATGGTCCCGCTCCGGGGGATGTCCCTGTCCATGAGGCTGATGAGCTTCTTCACGTGGGCCGTATTGATCTCGTTCGCCAGGAGGATGACGGAGTTCGTCCGCTCGTCCGGCACGATCCGGATCGGCGCGATCCCCGGCCGCTGCTGGGGCGGAAAGACCGCGACCAGGGATTTTGCTATCTCCGTGGCGGAAGCCGCCTGGAGGGGGATAAAGGAGATCTGTTCGCTGACTCCCTCGACGTCGAGGGCGGTCACGATATTTTGAAGCCGCTGGATGTTGGACAGGACATCGGTGATGATCAGCATTCCCGTCGGGGCATAGGCGAGGATGATGCTGGTCTTGGAGATCAGTGGGTCGAGGACCTTCTTCATCTCGTCGGGACCCGCGTACTGGAGGGAGAGGATCTGGGTCACGAGCTTGTCCTCGGGGGTGATGGCCTCTTTTTTCAGCCTCAGCTCCAGGTTCTGCCCCCGTGCGTCCTGGGAGGGGATGACCTTGATCACCTCGCCCGCTTGAACGGTGGCAAAGCCGTAGATCTCGAGGATCGACTCGAACACCTTGTAGACCTCGTCGACGGCGATCTTCCGGGGGGAGATGACCGTCACCTTCCCCCGGACCTTTTCGTCGATAACGAAGTTCCTCCCGGTCAGTTCGCTCACAAACTTGATGAACACCTGTATGTCCACGTTGTCGAAGTCGATCGTCACATACTGCTTTCCCTGCGCTGTGGCGACCTGCGGCGGCGGCGCTTCCCCAGTCTGCTGGGGAGGGTACGACTGAGCAGCGGGGCGAGGCGCTGACTCCGAATCCAGGGACGGGGCGACAGCGGCCGGCACGGCGGGCTGCGCATCTTCAGCTTCAGTCTTTGCCGGCGCCTCCTCAGTCTGCTGGGGAGGGTACGCCTGAGCAGCGGGGCGAGGCGCTGACTCCGAATCCAGGGACGGGGCGACAGCGGCCGGCACGGCGGGTTGCGCATCTTCAGTCTTTGCCGGCGCCTCCTCCCGGTCGACCGGCTGTTTGGGTGGTTCCGGCGGCTGCGAAGTGATAGTCGGCACCGGATCCTCTTCACCCGCAAGCCGCGCCGCCCGGCCCGTATCCGGCGAGAGGAAGACGATCAGAACAAAAAAGGCGAAAATGAATGTGAATATTCTGAGAAGTGGGTTCTTGCGTACAAACGGCATCAGTTTTTCTGCCCCTCCATGATTGTCTTGAATGCGGGGGAGGCGAGGACATTTTTCATGTCGGCATCCTTCTCCACCCAGTTTTTCACGTCGCCGTTGATGGTCATGGCGACCTTCAGATACCAGAGACTCTCGTCGATCTCGTTCGTCTGGGCGTAGAGACAGGCCAGATTGTAATACGGATCGACATAATCTTTCTTCAGGACGATGGCCTTGCTGAAAAGATCAATCGCCCGCTCCCGTTTCTTCTGCCCCATGCAGATGACCCCAAGGTTGTTCATGGCCCGGACATGTCCGGGATCGAGCACTAAAACCCTCTGGTAGAGGGCCTCCGCTCCCTTGAAATCTCCCCTGCGCTGGGCGGACAGGGCTTCCTTATACCGAACCTCCGCCTCGCGCGGGACCGGCGTTCCGCCGGGCGACGCGGCTGCAACGGAAGGAACCGGCTTCCCGCCTGTCTGAACCGCCGCCTTTTCCGCCTGCCGCCCTGCCGGAACCTTGCCCGCCGGAACCGCTTCCCCCATCATAGCTGTTGCCCCTTCTGCCTGCGGAGTCGCCGACGGAAGCGCTGCGGGCGGTCCCGCGACAACCGCTACGGGGATCCCCTTTTTTACGGGGGGCGGTTGATGCAGGACGTAAACGGTCAGGAGCAGGCCGGCCGGAATCAGGACGAGGAGCGTGATCGCCGCACCGATGGCGAGCCTCCGTTTCCGGGGCTGCCCTGACCTTTCCAGACAGGGGGCGATGATGTCGCCGAACCGTTCATAGCGGCCGTCCCTTTCTCTCTGGGCCTTTCTCAGCGCGTCATTGATATAACTCATCGTCCCATTCCGTCAAGCAGTAAATAGCGGCGCAGCTTCCCTCCCCTATTATTTTCCCGAGAACCATAAGTGCCCGACGGCCAAAAGCAGGACCGCCGCCAGGAGAGCAATGAGAAGAATCCGGACGATGCGCCTCCGAACATCCGTCTCCGTCAGATAGCCCGGCCCGATGTCCCGGACCGCCGCCCGGACGATGCGCCGGTCGATGGTCCGAAGATCCCTTCCGTAGGCGATCAGCAGCGCCCGGTCGCAGATTGCGTTGATCCGTCGCGGGATCCCCCGCGACATACCGTAGATCAGAGCGCAACTCCCCGCAGTGAAGACTTCGTTCGTTTCTCCTCCCGCCGTAACCAGCCTGTGTTCTATATAACGGCGGACATCCCCGCGGGCAAGGGGCTTCAGGTCGTAGCGGACCGTGATCCGCTCGTTGAGCTGGCGGAGCGACGGCAGCGCGAGGAGCCGCCGGAGCTCCGGCTGGCCCAGGAGGATGATCTGGATCAGCTTCTCCCTGACCGTCTCGAGATTCGAAAGCATCCGGATCTGTTCCATGACGCTGTGCGACAGGTTCTGCGCCTCGTCGATCATCAGGACGGCGTTTCGCCCGGCGGCGAAATTATGCATGAGGAAGGCGTTAAGGGCGTCGAGATAACGCTTCCTCGTCCCCCTTCCCACCAGCCGGATGCCGAATTCCTGGTTGATCGTCTTCAAAAGCTCGATATCGGAGAGAGCTGGGTTGAAGATCAGCGCCGTCGCCACCGACCCGTCCAGACCGGCCAGAAGGGAGCGGCAAAGCGTGGTCTTTCCGGCGCCGATCCCGCCGGTGACGACCATGAACCCCTTTTTCTCCCCAATCCCGTAAATCAGGCAGTTCAGGGCCTCCCGGTGCTGCGGGCTCAGGTAAAGGTACCGCGGATCAGGCGACAGCGTGAAAGGATTTTCCTTCAGCCCGAAATAGGCCTCATACATGGCGACAACCCTCTTTTCCCCCTTTTCCCTATTGAAACTGGTAATTCAACGTTTCCTGTTTCCCCCCGCGCTTGACGGTCAGAGACAGGCTGGAGCCCGACTTCATGGCGTTTAACAGGCCCGTCATGTCATCCGCCGTCTGGATCTTCCGGTTGTTCACCTCCTGGATAATATCCCCGTTGACGATCCCCATCTTCTGGTAGAGGCTCCCCCTCCGGATGCTGTTGACCATGAAGCCGTCGTGGACCCCCGCATTGAAGTAGGGCCGGATCTGCGCCTGGCGGAGCAGGCTCCCCATGTCCTCGAGCGACTCCCCGATCTCGCTCCGATTGATGACGACTGACCCGGACGGCGGGGGCGGCCCTGTTGAGGCCGTCCCGCCCTGCGAAGGCGGCAGGATCGGCGCTTCCTTCGTCTCCGCAATTTTAAGGGTGCGCTCCTGATCGCCCATGAGGAAATCCACGGCATTCCGTGTGATCCGGAGCACCTTGGCGCCGGCCACGATATCCCCCGTCTTCACGAGCCGCTGCTTCCGCGTCCCCTTTTCCTCGACGACCGCAAAGCCGTACTTCGCGCCGCCGGCAACGGTTCCCCGGAGATCGATCGCCAGCGCGATGTCCTGCTGCACGGCGGCGACTTGCTTATCTCCAGCCGTTTTGGTCGTCGTGTCGAAAAGGTTCCGCTCCGGGATCACCCGGTAGGCGTCAGCCGGTTCACGGATAGGAACTGCCGCCGCCTGGACACTCTCCGCAGCCGGCGCCGGCCTCATCCGGATGAGTTGGAGAGTCAGGGTCTGGTAGAAGATCCCGACCCCCTGGTAGATGATGATGGCCATCACCGTAAGGATCACAGTCCGGCGGGAGATGAGGCCCTTAAAATCGGACAGCGAAAGATGAAAATACCTCGACCAGTCCACAAACTCACCTTATTGAATAAACACACCTGCCATAAAATGGGGTTTTATCCCCCTCACATGAACCGCATCTTCGGGTTTCCGAGGGTGCCGCTGATGGCCAGCGTCACTCTCTTGTTGCCCTGCCCGGGGATCTCCAGGGTCCCGTCCAGGTCGATCCGACTCTCCCCGAACTCATCGGCGAGGAGGATATTCCCCTTCAGGGAACAGCGGAGCTTCTCTCCCGTCAGGGCCAGCCTGGTGATCTTCAAGGCCCCGTTCCTGAAACTGATCTTCCCTTCCACCCGGCTGAAGTCGAGCCGGTCGAACCCCAGGATGCCCTCCAGGAGCTGGTAAGTCCCATTCGTCAGGGTGAAATCGATGCTCCCCGCCTCGTTTTTCTGGGCCTCCGCGGTGCTGCTGTAGGCGACGGCGCCCTCGAGCTTCCCGGTGATCTGGCGGGCCAGGGTCTGCCGGAGCCAGGCGCACTTCTCGATGCGGATCTCCCGGATTTTCGCCTCCGCACTGAGCGGCCCCTGGACGGAAAAGGGGCGGGAAAAGTCGACGCGGCCCCGGATCTCTCCACCGTATCCCTCCGCCGCCATGAGGAGCGATAGCCGCCCCTTCAGCAGGGAGAACGCCCCGGGCCGGACGCTCAGTCTGTCTGCATGGAGGGTCGCATCCGGGCTGCCCCGGAAGGCGGCCGTGACGTTCGAAAGCGTGAGTCCCGGCGGAACGGAAGGCCCGACGGTGTCGATGGAGAGCAGCAGGCGGGGATAGAGGGCCGCGGTCGTCGCTTTCACGTAATCCTTCAAGGCCTCCCCGGGGAAGCGGAGATAGAGGAGCAGGACCAGCATGGCGATGCCGGCCAGGATGTAGCCTGCGAGTGCTCGATTTATATGCAGTTTCATGTCACCGACTCCCGGGGGGCAGGGACTGATAGGTGAACACCTGGAACACCGCAGTCAGGTATTCCGGGCTCTCCTTCATCTTGCCGACGGTCATCTTCCGGATCCGAACCAGGTCCTCGCGGGACTCCACCAGATAGAGGAAATCCGTCAACTGCTTCATCGTCAGCTTGTCCAGTTTCATCTCCACGGTGGTCTCCTCGTGGGCCTCCACGGGGACGGACTTCAGGGGGTTCATGGACCGGATGTTCGCCTTCACCCCCGCATCGCCGGCCCTTTTCTCCAGGTAAGAGAAGAGGGCGAACCCCGGCGGCCGCCGCTCGACCACCCGCTTGATTTCCTCCGAACGCTGCCTGAGAACGCCGTATTCCGCCCCCAGGGAGGCGAGTTCGCGGATGGCCTTTTCGCTCCCGGCGATCGCCCCTGCCACCCGCTGCCGCGCCTCGAACCAGGGGATGACGGCAAACTGGATAAGCAGGGCCCCCGCCACTAAGGCAAGTCCGGCAATCACGTTTCTCTTCTGACCTTTGGTCAGCTGGTCCCAGAACTGTTTCATCTTTCCCTTGCCGTCATCTCTTGAGGATGATCCTCATATCGAACTCCACCCCGTCCCCCTGCTTCATGAGGTTCGTCGAATCGATCGTCGCCGTCTTGAAATATTTCGAGTTCGCAAACGTCTTCTTGATCGACTCCACGGCGTCGAAATTCCGGGTCTGCCCCTTCATGCCGACCGCATTGCCGTCCAGATTGAAGGAGGTGACGAGGAGATCGGGCGGGGACAGCATCGATATTTCCCTGAGAAGATCCAGCGCCGTTACCGCCGAGGTGGCGTCGACCAGGCCCGCAGAGATCTTCCTGGATTCGGCGATCTTTCCCCGGAGCTGGGCCACCGGGTCGACGATTCGGGTCGCCTCCGGATAGATCTTCCGGAATTCCGTCTGGATGTCCCGCTTCAGCGCGGCCAGGCGGAGCCGGGCGCCGTAGTCGTCGAGGCCGAGCTCGATGCCGGCCAGGGCCAGGATGACGAGCGCGACATAGGCGCCCTTCTTCAGCCTGTTTCGGAGTTCCCCGTAATCGGCCCGCGCCTCGGACGCACGCTGCCGGAAGTTGAAGCCGCCGCCCTTGGCCATCGGCCTGGCCGCCAGAGCGAGGGCCTGATCCATGACCGCCGTATCCCACGACTCCCGGAAGACCTCGTCGATCTCGATGCCAACCGCGGCAGCGAGGTCCGCTCGCTCAACGGGGACGGCAAAGAGCTCCGCGAGTCCCTCCGCGAGCCCGGGCGTCCGCGACCCGCCGCCGGTCATGAGAATCCGCGCGGGCGCCTGGGCGAGGCTGCCCTGCCAGAGGAGGTAGGCCTGGGTGTTCCTGAGTTCGCCGAGGAAACGCCCTGAGCACTCCCTGATGGCCGTCCATGCCTCCGGGGGGATATCGCCGCTTCGCTTCAGGGACTCCGCCTCGGATAATCCGTTGCCCGTGGTCTCCGCCATCGCCCGGGTCACGACCTCCCCGCCGAACGGGAAATGGCGGATATGGAGGATCCTGCCCCCGCCGGCGAAGACCGCCGCCGTATCACGGGCGCCGACGTCCAGCAGGAGGGTGCTCCCCTGGACGCCCGGTTTTTCCGTGAGGCGCAGGGCGAGGGGGACGGCGTCGATATCGATCACCGCCGTCTCCCGCACATATTCCTTCAGGAGAGCCGTCCGTTCGCCGACAAGGGCGCGAGGGGCGAGGGCGACGAAGATCTCCGCCTGCTCCGCATGTCCGGCTAAAGTGTAATCGATGAAGACTTCGTCCGGGGAGGTCTGGATTACCGGCTCGAGGGCAAAGGCCAGGGTCTGGCGGATCTTCCGGTCGTCGCGAAAGGGCAGCCGGATGTTGCGGAAGGAGAGGGCTCCGGCGGGAAGCGCCGTTACGCAGACCGCGCCGCGGAAAGACTGGTCGGCGAAGAGCTCCTGAAGAGCCTCCGGGACGCCTCCCGCTTCCCCGGCACCGATCCGACGGACGGCGAGGACCCGGTAGCCGCCCCGGAATCCCCGGGAGAGAAGAACCGCCTTGACGGCGTCCACGCCGATATCAAGGCCTAAGATTCTTTCGGGCATCACTCCACCTTCCACGACAGTAGCTTGATCTTCTTCCGATCCGTCTCTCGCTTGACGACGCCTGTGATCCGCTCCTTCATCCTTCCCTGGATGCCGACGACCGTGATCCGGAAGATATCGCTCTGGGTCGCGATCGCCCCGGCAGGGATGTTCAAACCGGTCATTCCGGGGACTTTCCGGTACCAGCCG
>MICJ01000113.1:7380-9348 GCA_001830835.1 Syntrophobacterales bacterium GWC2_56_13
CGCCGCGAGCGCTCCGAGGACCGGTTTCGGGGCGGTGTTGATGTTGATCTTTCCGTCGCCGAAGACGGTCAGGCACTGCGCCCGGCCGGGCGATTTCTCCGCACCGTAAAACAACTCACGGGTCACACCCTTTATCATCAATAATTCCTCAATGCAATCAAGAGGTGCATTCTTTACGGCGTAAGGTATGTCCAGCCCGGCGTAATAACCTCTTTCCGCTCCGGCGCCGGTCATCTCGTCGTCCGCGTCGATCCAGTCCTTGATCGCGTCGATAAGCTCCTCGGCCCGTCTCTGCTCCAGGCGGAAATCCTGCCCGGTGAGAAGCCGCAGGAGGAAATCCCGGATCTGCGGGTTGTAGCCGCTCCCGCTGACCAGCCGGTTGACGGGAATCCTTCCCCCCTCGTCTTCGATCGCGATATTGAATGAGCCGTTGTCGAAGAGCGCTTCGGATTTGAGGGAGAGCATCTCGGTGTTCGCCCATTGCTCCTTCAGGGAATCGAACGATGTCTTGTCTGCCAGGAGGATTGCCCCGGCGGCGTAGAAACCCGATTCGGCCACGTAGCGGAGGCGGATCCCGTCGCTGAGGTTTGCCGCCTCGTAGATCTCTGAACGGCTGTCCCGGTTCAACTGGAGGGTCACGGCCGTGATGATGCTGAGCATCAGCAGGACGAGGATGAGGGCGATCCCCCGGCGGTTCGAACATCCTGTCGTCATGGGGCCTCCTGCCGGCTGAAGGGGAGACGGACCCGGGTCATGAACAGATGGGGGCGTTCCCGGTCTGCCTTATTCACGAAAGCAAGCCGCATGGCGACCGCCGCCGGCGCCTTCATTTTCTGCGCCCCGTCGTTACCGCCGGAGTCCCAGGTTTTGTGTTTCTTACCCGTCTCGTCGTAGAAAAGATAGGTCAGGTTCTCGACCTGATCGCACAGGAGATACCCCCCCGCCGGCGCCTCCTCCTTTGCCGGGTCGCGGAAAAGGGAGTCGCTCCGCGAGAGAGTATAGCCCTCCTTCTCCGTCCCCTCGTCAACGCTGTACTCGATAACAGCAATACCAGCCGGGAGTTCCTGCTCGCCGAAGGCGACATGGGCCGTGGAGCGGAAGGTGAGCCGCATGAATTCGCGGTTGCCGATGTTGTAAGGTTTCGCCGTAAAGGTGAACGCCCCCCGGTATGGGGTTGCCGACTGCAGGTCGCGGGCCATCCTGTCCAGGGTGCTCCGGGCCATGCCGTAGATCTCGGCGTCGTAGCTGGTATCCCGGATGATCCTGAAGGTCCCGGTGTAAGAGGCGTAGACGGTCGTGAGGACGATCCCGAGGATGAAAATGGCGATCAGGATCTCGATCAGAGTGAAACCGCCTTTTCTCACGGGCTCACCACCTTATATAGGACGAGGATGTAGGCGTTGTGCACGGTCATCCGGCTGTTGGTCACTGTGAGAACGATCTTCTTCAAAAGTGCGAGCCCCTCCACATCCCCTATCTCCACCTGCCAGAGGTAGTCGGGAAAGTCCTCCCCGAAGTTCCCGTTGCCGGAGGCCACCTGCCTTGGGTCCGCCGCGCTGATCTCCGCCATCCGGCTCTGGGCCAGAAGCGAGGCCGTCGTGAGAAAACGGGAATTCGCCGCCATCGAGATGCTCTGGGACTGGGACTGGTAAACCGCGACCAGCGAGATGGCCAGAATCGCCATTGCGATCATGACTTCTAACAGCGTGAAACCTCCGCAAAGGGAAGAGGCAGACGCTTGCGCAGGGCTGCGGGTTTCGGGCCGGACTGCACGGCGCGGATCAGAGGCCGGCGGCACGCTCTTCCTCATTGAAGGAGAAATCGACATACTTTTCATAGACGGTCACCGCCTGGAGAAAGGGGTTGAAAACGAGGGTAAAGGCCCGATCGTCCTTCGCTAAATGGACGACGGTGGGCTCGACATAACCCTTGCGGAAAAAACGGATGGCGGCCTCTCCTTCCGTCTTT
>MICJ01000113.1:9369-12074 GCA_001830835.1 Syntrophobacterales bacterium GWC2_56_13
TCCGTGATCAGGACCCCCTCGGGAAAGCGGAAGGCCGCCTTCCGGAGCTCAGCCCGCTTCTCGGCCGTCGTATCTGCTGTGTAGCTCCAGAAGGCCGGATGGCCGATGTCAATGTGGAGGATATAGTCCGTCTGCTCCCGGACCGATTCGCTCCTCAGTTCGCGGGCGGCGCCGATGAGGCGCCGCGTCGCAGCCTTCAGGTCGTCATTGAGCAGGGTATCCTGCACGCGCGGAACGGCGAGGTACAGCATCATCCCGATGAGCAGCACCACCACGGAAAGTTCGATCAGCGTGTATCCCCGGTCCCGGTCAGTCACTTTCCCAGCTGTTGATGTCCTTGTTCTTCCCCTCCCCTCCCGGTTCGCCGTCGGCGCCGCGGGAGGAGAGATCGTAATCCCCGTGGACGCCTGGGGAGATGTAGACGAATTCGTTGTCCCACGGATCCTTCGGCACCTTCCCCTTTTCAAGATAGCCATCCTGACGCCAGTTTTTCAACGGGGCGCCCGCAGCAGGCGGTTCGACCAGGGCCTGAAGCCCCTGTTCCGTCGAGGGGTAGTTGCCGTTGTCCAGTTTGTAGAGCTTCAGGGCCGTCTCCAGGCTTTCGATCTGTATCCGCGCCTTCGCCTTTCGCGCCTCGTCCGGCCGCCCCATGATCCGGGGGACGATCAGGCCGGCCAGGATGCCGAGAATGACGATCACGACCATCAGCTCGATCAGCGTGAAACCCCTCTCATTGCGCCTGATTTTTCTCATGCATTTCTCCCTTTCCCATTAATTCACCGGACTAACTGGTTCATCTCGAAGATGGGCAGCAGAACCGAGACGACGATGAAACCGACTGCGGCGCCCATCACGAGGATCATCGCCGGTTCCAGCAGGGAGGTCAGAACGAGGATGTTGGCCTCCACCTCTGTCTCATATGCGTCGGCGATCCGAAAGAGCATCGTCTCCATGTTGCCGCTCTGCTCCCCCACGGAGATCATCTCGACGGCCATGGGAGGGAAAAAGCCGCTCCGGGAAAGGGGAGTGGAAAGACTCGCCCCTTCCTCGACATCCTTGGCCGCGCGCCGGATCTCATCGGCGATCACTATGCTGTCCACGACGTTCTTCGCGATCTCCAGAGCAGACAGGAGCGGCACGCCGCTTTGGATGAGGGTGCCGAGGGTGCGACTGAAGCGTGCCACGGCGATCTTTCGGTTCAGGGCGCCGAAGAGCGGGACGTTGAGCTTGAATCGGTCCCATAGATAACGTCCCCGTTCCGTCCTCCGGATGGCGTAGCGGAGGCCGACGATGCCCGCGAGGAGGATGAGCGTTATAATCCACCAGAAGGCCTTCAGAAAACCGCTCACGACGATGAGAAAGACCGTGATCCCGGGGAGGGTCTGGTGCATCTCCCGGAAGATATTCGTGATGTTCGGCACAACGAAGGTGATTAAAAAGAAGAGGACGCCGCTCCCGATGAAGAACATGAAGAGCGGATAGGCCAGCGCCGACCGGATCTTCGTCCTTAAGGCCTGCTGGCCTTCGTTGAAGTCAGCCAGACGCTCCAAGACGAGGTTGATTGTCCCCGAGGCTTCTCCTGCCCGGACCATGTTGACGTAGAAGGGGGGAAAGACCTCCGGGAAATGGGAAATGCTCTGGGTCAGGCTGTGCCCCTCGTTGACCTCGTCCTTGATCCGGGCGAGAGTCGTTTTGAGCGCCGGATGCCTGATCTGGGCGACCAAAGCCGCAAGGGAGGGAACCAGCGGCAGCCCCGCCCCGAGGAGGGTGGCAAGTTGCCGCGTCATCACGGCCAGTTCCCGGAGCCCGACCTTCCGGAAGAGATGGATCGCCCCGCCCCGCGCGGCCGTCTCCTCCCGCTTCCGATCAGCGGCCTCGGCGATCTCCACGGGGAAGACCGCCATCTCCCTGAGCTTCTGACGCGCGGCGGCGATGCTTCCCGCATCGACGATCCCCTTCCGTTTCCGGCCTTCGGCATTGAGGGCGCTATATTCGTAAACCGGCATGATTCGTATAATCCTTATTTTACTGCATTAGCGCTTACATCTACCATACTACGGGGCCGATTTCAAGGATACTGAAATTGACATCCCTGAAATTCCAATTCAAATTTGTCGGACTGCTGTCCGCGTGACACAAAATTGTTTCGCGCGAGTCCCCCCCTGCCTGCCGGCATTTTAAAAAAATACACTAATCTATTCATGGTGATGAATAACTTTATCGCTGTTGGCACCGTCCTTGCTTTACTGTCTTCCGAACGGGATCAGCGCCGGGCGGCAAGCCCCGGAATTTCGGGGGCGGCCGGTTCCGGCGGAGAGCATCCTGAAACCTTTTCTGGAACGGAGGTATACCATCATGAACACGGGAGATACGGCATGGGTACTGATCTCATCGGTCCTGGTTCTGGGAATGACGATTCCCGGCCTCGCCTTCTTCTACGGCGGACTGGTGCGGAGGAAGAACGTCCTGTCCATCTTAATGCAATGTTTCATTATCGTCTGCGTCATCAGCCTCCAGTGGGTTCTTTTCGGTTATTCCCTGGCCTTCGGGCCGGACACGGGATGGGGGATCATCGGCAGCCTGAAATGGGCGGGGCTCAACTTCGTCGACGGGCAGCCGAATGCCGATTATGCGGCGACGATTCCCCATCAGGCCTTCATGATCTTCCAGGCGATGTTCGCCGTCATCACGCCGGCCCTGATCAT
>MICJ01000113.1:12081-13336 GCA_001830835.1 Syntrophobacterales bacterium GWC2_56_13
TTCGCGGAACGTATGAAGTTTTCGGCCTTTCTGCTCTTCACCGTCCTGTGGGCGACGCTGGTCTACGACCCGCTGGCCCACTGGGTCTGGGGGACCGGAGGCTGGCTCCGGAACCTGGGGGCGCTGGACTTTGCCGGCGGGATCGTCGTCCATGTCAGTTCGGGGGTTTCGGCTCTGACGCTGGCGATCCTCCTGGGGAAAAGATGCGGCTACGACCAGCAGCCATTTAGGCCGCACAATCTCCCTTTCACCGTGCTCGGCGCGGCCCTGCTCTGGTTCGGGTGGTTCGGCTTCAACGCGGGGAGCGCCCTGGGGGCGAATGAACTGGCCGCCAACGCCTTCATCACGACCCAGATCGCCGCCGCGGCTGCGGGATTGACCTGGGCGCTCATCGAGTGGCGGCATCGCGGCGCCCCGACCGTCCTCGGGGCGGCGACAGGCGCGGTCGCGGGGCTGGTCGCTATCACTCCGGCCTGCGGCTTCGTGAACCCGATGAACGCGATCTTCATCGGCATCCTGGTCTCCTTGTTATGCTACATTGCCGTCGTCTGGATCAAATGCCGGCTGGGCTATGACGACTCCCTCGACGCCTTCGGCGTGCACGGGGTAGGCGGAACATGGGGAACCCTCGCGACGGGACTCTTCGCGGAGAAGGCGGTCAACGCCGCCGGGGCGGACGGCCTGCTGTTCGGGAACCCCCGCCAGCTCCTCGTCCAGTTCCTGCTCATCGTCATCACGCCATTGTTCGCCGCCGGAATGACTTGGCTCATCTACAAGGTCGTGGACGGCCTTGTCGGGATGCGGGTGGAAAAGAAGGATGAAATCGTCGGTCTCGACCTGACGCAGCAGAGCGAATCTGCCTACACCGTCATAGAATAGGAGGAAAGAATCATGAAATACATCGTTGCAATCATCCAGCCCCACAAGTTAGAGGAAGTCAAACATGCCCTCGAAGCGGTGGATGTGAATCTGATGACCGTCTCCAATGTTCTCGGGCAGGGGAGGCAGAAGGGATACACCGAGATCTACCGCGGAGCGAAAGAGGTCGGCGGGCTTCTCCGGAAGGTCCGGCTCGACATCGCCGTCAATGAAGCGTTCGTTGAGCCGGCCATCGCCGCCATCAACAAGGGCGCCCGGACCGGCAAAGGCGAGGTGGGGGACGGGAAGATCTTCGTTCTGGACCTTGTCGACTGCGTCCGGATCAGCTCCGGCGAACGGGGCGGGACCGCCATTGGCTGACATCGCAATGGCCGGT
>MICJ01000113.1:13428-15329 GCA_001830835.1 Syntrophobacterales bacterium GWC2_56_13
AGCAAGTTCTTCAATACATCTCATACTTGTAAATGTCCATTGACGAATCTCCAACATTGTGCTTTTGTCTATAATTGAATCTTTCATCGGTCAGAAATTGAAGAGACGCGGAGTTTGACTTTTTACAGGGATCGTCACGTGTCAACTGGTTGTAAGGAGGTGTTTTTGGGGTTGAGGCAAGGTCGCACATGTAATGTGCGCCCTGTGGATTGAACATGAAACAGCAAAATCTTTACCAAGGAGGGTTAATATGGGAAAGAAGAAAAAACTTTCAAGAGGCGTAGCGATCGTAGGCGGCGGGTTATCCAAAATGGGGCTATTCAAAGATCGCGATTCCAAGGATTTTTTTGCTGAATCCTATCTGGAAATGCTGGGCTCAATAGACAAAGGGGTAGATCCCAAGGATATCGATGCCATCTACATCGGCAATTTTACGAATGACTTCTTCGTTAATCAGGCTCATTGGGGTCCGATCATCTCTGATCTCGTGGGGCATGTACCCAAGCCGGTGACCAGGACAGAAGGAGCATGCGCCTCGAGTGCTCTGGCTTTCCGGGAAGGGGTGTTTGCCATTGCCTCCGGGTTCTATGACATCGTTCTGGTGGGAGGGCTGGAACAGATGTCCAAACGCACTACCGAAGAAGTAGCCGAGGGCCTGGGTACCGCCGGCAGCCCCTATGAAGTGGCCGCCGGATTCACCTTCCCTGGCGTTTTCGGAACCATTGCCACGTCCTATTTTGCCAAGTACGGTACAAACCGGGAAACGCTTTTTAATGTGACCATAAAAAGTCATCTTAATGCTCCCCTGAACCCCAAGGCCCAGTTTCCCATGACGATCCGTGATTTCATGAACGCCAGGATGGAGAAATGCCGTCAAAAGGGGATGCCCGTGCCCGAATGGGAAGACGAAAAGGCTTTTCTCCGGGACGTCACGGTAAACCCACCCATTGCCTGGCCCATGCACCTCTTTGACTGCTGCCCCATAAGCGACGGTGCATCCTGTTTGCTCTTGGTAGCCGAGGATATAGCTAAAAGTTTTACCGACAATCCGATCTATGTAGCCGGAATCGGGCAGGGCAGTGGGTATAGCTTGCATGCTACCAAGAACATCACTTCCTTTGAAGCGACCAAGTATGCTGCCCAGGAGGCCTATGGTATGTCCGGTTTTACCCCCGATGACATCCAATTCGCTGAAGTCCATGATTGCTTCTCCATGGCAGAGCTCATCCACATAGAAGACCTTGGTTTTTTCAAACCGGGAGAGGGACATAAAGCCACTGCCGAAGGTCTGACCAGGCTGGATGGTCCGAAACCCATAAACACTTCGGGAGGTCTGAAATCGAAAGGCCACCCGGTGGGTGCAACAGGCATAGCGCAAATTTATGAAGTTTGGATGCAGTTGAGAGAAAAAGCAGGGAAGAGACAAATCCCCAACCGGAATTTGAGGGTAGGGGGCGCCCAAAATCTGGGCGGCACGGGTGGTACTTGCAGCTTTACGATTCTGGAGAGGAGGTAGACCATGAACGACCGGGCTTTCAACGATCATTCCTATGAGGAGTTCCTGAAAGAAGAAAAAATCATGGGCTCCAAGTGTAAAAAATGTGGGGCCTTGGCCCTCCCTCCCCGTCCCTTGTGTGTATCCTGTTTTAGCCAGGACCTGGAATGGGTGCAGTTTCGGGGTGCGGGAAAACTCGCAGCCTTTACCAGTATCGTCATCGCCCCCCCGAGCATGGCTAAGGAAGGCTTTGGTAAGAATAACCCGTATATCGTTGGCATCGTAGAGCTGGAGGAAGGGCCCAAGATGGTGGGCCGCATTGCCGGCCTGGATGCCAAAAAACCGGCGGAAATCGACATTGGAGTCGCCCTCAAAGCGGAATTTATTTATACTGACCCGGGGCCCG
>MICJ01000114.1:0-11085 GCA_001830835.1 Syntrophobacterales bacterium GWC2_56_13
ACGATCTCGACGCCAAGGTGAACGCCTTCCAGGAGTACATCCGGGACGCCCGCGAACGATCTCGACGCCAAGGTGAACGCCTTCCAGGAGTACATCCGGGACGCCCGCGATGAAGAGTCGGACTGGACGGCCTATCACCGGCTTTTCGACCGGTTTATCTACAAAGGCCGCATCCGTCCCGGTACGGATGACGGTAAACCGGCCGCGCCTCCGGCGCCGGACTCCCCGGCAGAGGGCGATTAAGCCTGACTATCGAGACCTGGTTTGCACAACGGGAAAATCAGCCGCTCCAGAAGCTCGAAGGAGAGCCTGGTGGGTGTGGCGGTCTTCGCATCGCTGCTCTCCCGGCAGCGGTGCAAGGGCCGCTTGCTCACGACCCTCACCGGATGGCATTATTCGCCTGCCGGACATCGCTTCTCTTTTCTTCGCTTAACAGACAGCCGATCCGGCAGCTCTCGTCGCACCGCCCGTCGCAGGGCTCGGTGTGAATGGTGACGCTGGCCTTGGGGAAGCGCCGTTCGATACCGTCGGACAGCTCGTCTGTAATGCGGTGGGATGCCTCCACGGACATCTCCGCGTCCACCTTGATGTGAAATTCGATAAAACGGAAATTTCCGGCCTTACGTGTCCGAAGTTTGTGAAAGCCGTGAATGACGGGCCGGTGGGCCTTGATCAGTTCGCGGATCCAGATCTCCTCCTCCGGGGGAAGCTGTGCGTCCATCAGGTCGCGGGCCGACTGGATCGTGAGCCGGTAAGCGGCGTGCATGATGAGGACGGCCACGCCCAGTGCCGCCACCGGATCGAGCCAGTGCACATTCGGGTCCGGGAAGAACCGGTGACCGATCCAGATCAAGGAGAGACTGATCATGACGCCGACGGATGTATAGACATCCGTCCGGAGATGCCAACCATCCGCCTGGAGGGCAATGGAATCCATTTCTATTCCTACCTTGAAGAGCATCTCGGAAACCGCGAGATTGACCGCGGCCGAAATCAGCATGACGACGACGCCCCATCCGACATATTCGATCGGTTGGGGATGGAGAAGCTTCCGGATCGCCTCGAAGATGATCCAGCCGGAGGCGACAAAGATCAGGAGCGCCTCGATGGTGCCGGAGATATTTTCTACCTTGCCATGGCCGAAGGGGTGATTCTTGTCGGCGGGCAGACTGGAGGTCCTGACGGAAAACAGGGCGATGACGGCAGCCAGGAGATCCACCCCGGAGTGGATCGCCTCGGACATGATGGAGACGGATCCGATCAGCAGGCCCACGACCAGTTTCAACACCACCAGGATGGTGTTGGAAATAACGGACAGTCCTGCCGCCCGCAATTTGCGGCTCTGCACATCCATATTTTTTCAGTAGCGGAACACGGCGACAAGATCATGCTCGTCCGGCATTTCTTCAATGGGCAGCATGAATACCAATCCCCCGTTCAGGAATGTCTGGATGGCGGCAATTTCGAGCAGATCCTCGCTGGCTGGCTCCATCTTCTGGTGCAGTTCGACGGCGCCGCTCTCCCCGTGATAGGATCCCCACTGCTGTCGGCCCGAGGCGACGAAGAGCTGACCGACCCTTCCGTGGTAGGCGGCCGGGATGATCTCTCCGATATCGGCTGAAGTCAGGCCGGTTCCCGAAGATTGCCGGTACTGGGCGAGGGCCTCGCGCTCGGCCTTCTGAAAGAAAGGCCTGACGATCTCCAGCGCAGCCCTGTGGAGTGCCTCCGCACTGATTCCCTTGGGGTTTCCTCCAATTCCTTCTTCTATGAGGTGGGGATAGGTGTTGGCCTCTCGGTAGATGGGGAAGAGGTACTCAACCCCCGCGAGGACGAGGGGCGCCCGTTCGTCCCGGAGGAGGTCGTGCAAACCGCGGTCGATCAGGCGGAAGTATTTGAGGAGGTTATCTTTCGTGTCGTCGATATCCGCGCCATGTCCGGAAACCATGGAAGTGCGGTCGCCGCCCCCGGCGGAGCCGGCACGGAAACGGATCTGTTTTTCCAACGCGTCATATTGGAGCGCTTCGGCAAGACTATTGGGAACCGATTCCAGTTCGATTTCCTGCACGTGATGGGCAGTCCCCTCCAGAATCCGGTTCTCCTTCTGGCTGAGTGCGAGGATATAGAACCGCTTGTCGCCGCCAAGGAGCGGCAGGAGGGGTTTGATATGGAACCGGTCGGAGACCATGATGAGTTCGTCAAAGGCCTCGGGAAGGCAGAAACAGCGGAATAGATCAGCAGCGAGGAAGAGCGCCAGGCCGTCGCTCTGCCGACGCCAGAACAGGACGTTGCCGGGCAGCGCCTGAGCGGGTTCCAGAAACTTCTTGACTTCCTGAGAACGCAGACCGCCGGCCAGCAGCTTTTCCTCCGCCTTCCGCAGAAGATTTCTGAATCTGATCTGATTCTGCTGGCCCTCTGCGCCGGTGCGGAAGGTGGGCATGAAAATCGAGACACATAATCCTTGCTGTTTTCCCATTAACGTCTTTAATTCATCCTGCGACAATGCGTTCATTGGGCCATCTCCCCTCTTTTTTGTTTAACCCTCCTTGACTTAAGGGTATGGTGAAAAATTATCCGGACGATGACTAAATGGGCCGAACCCTGCCCTGCACGAACAGGGCCGGTCGGAAAAGATCGCCGCGCCATTCGAATAAAAGATATAAAATTTGCCGTGACAAAGCAAATAATTTCTTGCCGGCGCCGGTGACAAATGGTACGAAACTCCCGGCGGCGGTCTTTCGCGCTTCTTCCTTTACAGCAGCAGGAAGTTATGCGGGAAACCCCGCCCCGCGGGCGGTGAGTTTCACATCCGGCAAAGAGATCGTCAGAAAAACCTGGGAGCAGTATCCGTGACGGATTGGTGCGACTGGAAATGGCAGTTCAGAAATCGTATCCGCTCCCTGGAGAAATTGGCCCTGGCGCTGGAACGGCCCGTCGCCTCGCTTGCCCCCTGCAGACCCGTGATCAGGAGCTACCCCCTGGCGATCACTCCTTATTACCTGTCGCTTCTGGACCCGGCGGATGAAAAAGATCCTCTCCGCCGGCAGTGCTTCCCCGATCCGCGGGAACTCAGCTTTTCCTTAGGAGGGATGACTGATCCCCTCGGGGAAGAGAGGACAATGGCGGTTCCGGGACTGATTCACCGCTATCCCGACCGCTGTCTTGCGATCGTCACCGGCGACTGCGCCGTTTACTGCCGGCACTGCAACCGGAAGAGAATGTGGCGGGAAAAGAAGCCCGGGGGGGTGCGGGAGCGATTGCAGGCGATGGTGGATCATGTGGCCCGGACGCCGTCCATCCGGGAAGTGATCGTCTCGGGGGGAGACCCTTTGTTGATCCCCGAAAGGATGCTGGACTGGTTTTTGGGGGCGCTCCAGGCGGTCCCCCACGTGGAGGTCCTCCGCATCGGCAGCCGGGCGCCGGTCACGCTGCCCATGCGGATCACGCCGGAGCTCTGCGCGATGCTGAAGCGCCATCGGCCGCTCTGGTTCAACACGCAGTTCAACCACGTCCGGGAGATCACCCCGGAATCGGCGGCGGCGTGTGAGCGGTTGCTCACGGCCGGGATTCCCGTCTCCAATCAGTCGGTGCTGCTCAAGGGGGTCAACGACGATTATGAGACAATGCGGGATCTGCTCTATGGCCTGGAGAGGATTTCGGTCCGACCCTATTACCTGTTTCAGTGCGACCCGGTCCGGGGGACGGACCATTTTCGGGCGGAGATCTGGACCGGCATGGAGATCATGGAGAAGCTCTGGAGAACCATTTCCGGGCTCTGTCTTCCGCGCTATGTGCTGGATTGCCCCGGCGACAGGGGGAAGATCCCTCTCCAGCCTTTTTCCCTCCTACCCGAGAGGAGAGACGGGAACATACATTCTTTTGAAAAGAGTCCGCAAATGGATTAGAAAATGCGGAAGGATGTGCCGCCAGACCCCTTCGCCCGGCGGGGGGGAGGATAAACGGCGGAGCGGCGTCCTGCCGCAGTCAGCGAAAAAGGAGAAGGGAATCCTATGTACACAGCCAGTGATTTGAGAAAGGGACTGCGGATCAAGATCGATAACGACCCTTATATCGTTACGGAATTCAATTTCGTCAAGCCAGGCAAGGGCCAGGCCCTATACCGCTGCAAGCTGAAGAACATGATCAACAGCAACCAGTTCGAACGGACGTTCCGTTCCGTGGATGCCTTCGAGGCGGCTGATCTGCAGGAGAAGAAGATGCAGTACCTCTACCGGGAAGAGGGAAAGTACTGCTTCATGGACAACCAGAGTTACGAGCAGGTTTTCCTGACGGAGGATCAGCTCGGCGAGGCGAAAAATTTTCTCTTGGACAACATCGAGGTGGAAATCTTCCTATTTGAGGACCGGCCGCTGGGGATCAGCCTGCCCAATTTCATCGAGGTGACGGTCACCAAGGCCGATCCCTGGGCCAGGGGGGATTCCGTGTCGGGAAACACCAAACCGGTGACCGTCCAGACCGGTTACCAGCTCCAGGTACCCCCTTTCGTCGAAGAGGGGGACAGAATCAGGATCGATACCCGCAGTGGGGAGTACCTGACCCGGGTCAAGGGATAGCTGTGGACGAAGGCTGGAGACTGACCGCCAAGGAGGATGCCCTGAGGCTCCGGGCCCGGATGATCCAGGCAATTCGCGGTTTCTTCCTGGAGCGGGATTTTCTTGAAATTGAAACGCCATGCCGGATTCCGGCGCCGGCGCCGGAATCCCACATCGATGCCGTCGCCGAAGGTGAATGGTTTCTGCACACCTCCCCCGAGCTGTGCATGAAGAGGCTTCTTGCGGCTGGTTATCCGAAAATCTTCCAGATCTGCAGGTGTTATCGCGCCGGGGAGAGGGGCGACCTTCACCTTCCGGAATTTACGCTGCTCGAATGGTATCGTACGGGGACCGATTACCGGGCGCTGATGGATGACTGCGAAAGCCTGATCTTCAGCGTGGCAGGAGAACTCGGTTTCGACGGCGAGGTTTCCTGGAAGGGGAGGGTGATCCGCCTTCAGCCCCCCTGGGAGAGGCTCGCCGTCCGGGAGGCCTTTGCCCGGCATGCCCCGATCACCGTCTCCGAGGCCCTGAGCGGCGATCGTTTCGAGGAGATCATGGTCTGCGACATCGAACCCCATCTTGGTATGGAGCGGCCCGTTTTTCTGTATGAGTATCCCGCGGCACTGGGGGCCCTGGCGCGGAGGAAGGCGGGAGATTCGGCTTTCGCCGAGCGTTTCGAACTTTACATCGCCGGGGTGGAACTGGCCAACGCCTTCTCTGAACTGACCGATGCGCAGGAGCAGCGCCAGCGTTTTGAGGAGGCCGGACGAAGCCGTCGTCTGCAGGGCGGCTCCGTCTATCCAATGCCGGAGTCGTTTCTCGCGGCCCTCCCGCAGATGCCTCCCTCCGCCGGCATCGCCCTCGGTGTGGACCGGCTTGCCATGATCCTGGCCGGCAAGGTCCGGATCGATGATGTGGTCGCCTTTACGCCGGAATCTCTCTGATCCTTCTCCTGCCGCCGCAGCACGGATTGGGGGACAAGGACTCTTCGATCCTTGACAAGCCCTGCCTTTTCCTTTAGATGTAGTGCCGTCGTGCTGAAGTCCACTTCTCACGGGGAGGGCTTCCCGGCAGAGATGAGATATCGGTTGATGGTGCCCCCCTTATCAAAGTCGGCAGGGCGGGGCTTGTCAAGGGATGCGCTCCGGTTATTTTTCATAAAAGGAGATTGAACGTGAAAGAAGTTTCGTCCGTTGCCGCGGTGAACCTGGGAGGAAATTTCCATGGCAGCCTT
Source organism: Syntrophobacterales bacterium GWC2_56_13 (assembly GCA_001830835.1). Lineage (GTDB taxonomy): Bacteria > Desulfobacterota > Syntrophia > Syntrophales > UBA5619 > JAKAFS01. Next base: position 5,788 of record MICJ01000114.1, read on the forward strand.
TTCGACATGGTCATCAATGCGGGATTTGTCGTCCAGCTGGTTCTGTTGCTCCTGCTCCTCTTTTCCGTCGTCTCGTGGGCCATCATCCTGATGAAATACTTCAGTATCAGGAAGATCATCCGTGAGAACAGCCTATTTATGAGCACCTACATGAAGAGCACGAAACTATCGGAAATTTTTCCCGAGACGAAGAAGTTCCGGAACTCGACACTGGCGGAGGTATTCCGGGCCGGATATACCGAACTGGCGAAGATCACCAAGACGCTACGGGGAAATCCTCCGGTAAGGGAGTCCGCGGAAACGGGCGGCCAAGTCCTCGAAATCGCAGGCATCGACAATGTGGAGCGGGCGATGAACAGGGCCTGCGGGTCGGAGACGACAAAGCTGGAGGCGGCCCTCGCTTTTCTGGCGACCACGGGGAGCGCCAGTCCCTTCATCGGCCTGTTCGGCACCGTATGGGGGATCATGGATACCTTCAAGGGGATCGGCGCCCGGGGATCGGCGACCCTGGCCGTGGTGGCGCCGGGGATCTCGGAGGCGCTCATCGCGACAGCGGCGGGTCTCGCGGCCGCCATCCCGGCCGTCATCTTCTACAATTACTACCTGAACCGGATCAAGAACATGACCCTTGAGATGGACCATTTTGCCTCGGAACTGCTGAACATCGTCGAGCGTTATTATGTGAAAAAGTGAGCGGCCATGAAATACGCGAAGCGCAGAACCCATTCTGAAAACAGGCCGATGGCAGAGATCAACGTCACCCCTCTAGTGGATGTGATGCTCGTTCTGCTGATCATCTTCATGGTGACGGCGCCTATGCTCCAGATGGGGATCGATGTCAATCTGCCCCGGGTCAAGGCGAAAAGCGTGGACGTCGCGGAGGAAAAGCTGGTGCTGACCATCAACGGAGCGAAGGAGATCTTTCTCAACAAAAGCAAGACGCCGCTGACTGAACTCGGCATAAAACTGGAGCATATCTTCGCGGCGCGGATCGACCGAGAGGTCTATATGCGGGCGGACAGGAACGTCCCCTACGGGTTCGTTGTCGAAGTCATGGCCGAGGTGAGGAAGGCCGGCGTGGACAAGTTGGGGATGATCACCGAACCGCCCGAGGAACCAAGGTGATGTCTGACAGGGTCGTCAGGGAGAGACAGGGCGGTATCCGCCTCAACAGCATGATCTTTATTTCCTTGCTGTTCCACCTCCTGCTTCTGTCGCTCCTCTTTTTTACCCCCTCCTTTCCTTCGCCGAAGAGGACTTTCGGACCCGTCTATAGCGTTGCTTTGGTCAGTTTCCCCGGAGCGGTTCTGGAGAAGAAAAGCGAATCGGTTGCACCCAATGCACTTTTGAAAGCCGACCGCTCCGGGACAGTCCTGAAAAAAAGCATGGAACCGGCCCCGGTCGTTCCCATTCGCAACCTGGAGACCCGTAAAAAGCAGGAGCGGGAACTAAAGCAGGATCGGGAACTGGAAAAAGTCATGGCGGACATCAGGAAACGGGCCGCCGCGACCGGTCCGGCAGGTCAGCCGCCGGCGAAAGCGAAAGCCGTTCCCGCATCTCAGTCTGGTGATGCCGACGTCAGTGATAAAATGCAGGCCTACTATGCCGTGATCTGGTCCCGGATCAAGGGGAAGTGGGCGCTTCCCCAGGGGATGCTTCCCGGCGAAGGTCTCGAAGCGGTGATCGATGTGACCATCCTCCGCAGCGGGGGGGTAACGGCGATAAATTTTGAAAAGCGGTCCGGGAACCGTTATTTTGACGACTCTGCCCTGAAAGCGATCCAGAAGGCTCTCCCCTTCCCGCCGCTGCCGGAGTGGGTCCGGGACAGCAGCATCGAGGTGGGTATTCGCTTTCATTCGAAGGATCTCGGATCATGACGCTCTCGTAAAAAAATAGAGGATGCCGTAATTTCATGACGGTCAGATAAGAAAAGGCAAGGTGGCATGCAGGAACTGAAACGTTTGGCGATTTTGACCCTGGTACTTTTAGTTTTATTCGGCGCCGAAAGGGTATCCGGAAAAGTGTACATCGACATCGATTCACCCTCTTTTCAGAAATTCCCCATCGCCGTCACCGATTTCAAACCCCTGCGACCCGGTCAGGCGAATGTCGAACTACCCGTCTGGTTTTCCGATACCCTCGGCCGTAGTCTTGCGCTTACGGGCTACTTCCATGTCCTCGACGAAAGGGCTTTTCTGGAGGATCAGGCCCAGGCCGGAATCACGGCGGAAGGGACCCGCTTCTCAGACTGGGTAACGATCGGCGCCGAGTATCTGGTCAAGGGCGGATTTCAGGAGGACGGCCGGGAACTCATCACGGAGTTTCGCCTGTTTGATGTGGTGAACGGCGAGCTTGTCGTCGGAAAGCGTTATTCGGGAAAACCGGATGACAAAAACCGGATGGTCATACAGTTTGCAAGCGAGATCCTCCAGGCCCTGACGGGAGAGGCGGGCCTGTTCGACACCCGGATCGCCTTCGTCAAGAAAAGCGGCTCTTCCGCCGACATCCATACGATCAATTTTGACGGTTCCGACCTCCGCAAGATTACGAACTACGGGGCCCTGACCCTCTCGCCGCGGTGGTCGCCCGACGGCCGCGCTCTGGCCTTCACCTCTTACAAGGACGGCAATCCCGATGTCTATCTCCGGGATATGGCGAGCGGCGCCACGCAGAAGATCGTTTCCTATGCGGGGATGAACCTGCCCGGTTCCTGGTCGCGAGACGGGGGACGGCTTCTTCTGGCGCTGAGCCGGGACGGGAACCAGGAGATCTATGACATGAATGTGGGAAACAGGCTCCTCCAGCGGCTGACCCGAGATTTTTCCATCGACGTTTCCCCTGTCCGATCCCCGGACGAACGGCGCATTGCGTTCGTCTCCAACCGAGGCGGCTCTCCGCAAATTTACATCATGGATGCCGACGGCGGCAACGTGCGGCGGCTGACCTATGAGGGCAATTACAACACCTCTCCCGCCTGGTCGCCCCGGGGGAAGAAGATCGCCTACGAAGGGTCCGTCGATGGCCGTTTCCAGATCTTTATCATTGACGCTGAAGGCGGCAGTCCCCAGCAGCTTACCTTTGGAGGGAGCAGTCACGAATCCCCCTCCTGGTCGCCGGACGGGAGATACCTGGCCTGCAGCGCCCACGGATACGGTCGGAGCAGGATAGAGATCATGAGCGCCAACGGTCAGAACGTCCGGGTGCTGCACGAGGGGAATGAGGGCTGCCAAAGTCCTTTCTGGTCGCCACATCTGCGCTAATTCCGGCGGAAACCATTTTCCTTAGCCCATACTGACTGCCGGGAACTTTGCGAAAATGTCTTATTGCGGGTCAATGGGGCTGACAAATAATCGGATTCAGAACACAAAAAAAGAATTCCCCATTTTTCAGTTGATTTTTACCGACGGTAGTGGTTTATTTGCCGAAGGCCATTTATAATCACCTAAACATCATTGATCAAGAAAGGAGAAATATGATGAAAAGAAGTTTGTTGTTGATTGGGTTGATCGCTCTTGCTGTGTGTCTCTCCGTGACCTTCCTGACCGGTTGCGCCAAGAAGGCGGCTATCAAAGAGGAACCTGTGGTCACCCAGGAGCAGAAACCGGCGGCCCAGGCGCCGGCGGCGGTTGTGACGGATGACAGGGAAGCCAGGGAAAGAGCGCTGCGTGAACAGGCCCTAAGGGATCAGGCGGCCAGGGAAGCAGCCGCGAGGGAGGCCAGGGAAGCGGCCGAGAGGGAGGCGAAGGAAGCTGCCGACCGGGCCAAGAAGGAAGCGGCGGCGAAACAAGCAGCGATCCTCAAAGAGCTGCAGATTCCCGACATCCAGTTTGATTTCGACAAGTACAACCTCAAGCCCGAGGCCCGGGAGATCCTGAAAACGGGCGCTGCGGCCTATCTCAAATACAGGGAATATAAGCTCGTGGTGGAAGGACACTGCGACGAGCGGGGCACCGTGGAATACAACCTGGCTCTCGGCCAGAGGCGTGCGGATGAAGCTGGGAAATATCTCGGTGATCTGGGGGTCGAGAAGGAAAGGATCAAGACGATCAGCTACGGCAAGGAAATGCCCCTGGATAACGGCCATGACGAGGCGGCCTGGGCAAAGAACAGAAGGGCCCACTTCGTCGTTTTCCCGCCTGTGCAGTAGCAACCCTCCCGGCGGGGGAGAAGTGGACGGCAACTGTCCGTCCCGAGAAGGGAATCGGCCTGTGAGTCCCGCCTGAAAGCGGGGCTCGCAGGATTCATGTCTGCTATCGGCGGGGAAAAGTTTCGCCCCGAACCGGGGGATGAGAACAGGCCGAAGAAGGAAGCGTTTTGCGAAGGTATCTGCCCATCCTGTTAGGGATTTCGATGATCTCCGTTGTCGGTTGCGCCACGACGGACGAGCTTAGTCAAGCTCGGGGTGATCTGGGACGTCAGATCCTTGTGACGAACGAAAAGATCGACACTGTGGAGCGGGGAATTGCGCCCCTGAAAGACGAGATTACCGGGCTTCGCGCCGAGATCGAGAAAACCAACGAGGCCCTTAAAACGCTGCGCAGCAGCCAGGCGGAGGTCCGGGCCGAGATGACCGAGATGAGGGAACAGCTCCAGCAGAGCAGGGGGGTTGCCGACGGCCTCCGGGACGAGCTCCGCAGGGAAATCGCCGCCTCCGCCGCCAGGGCGAGCAAGCGGGAGGAAGAGGAGAAGGATCTCCGCGAGAAACTGGACAGCCTGATATTCAAGATCAACTTCATCGAAAATTTTCTCGAGATCGGCAAGAAGGAAGAAACGGCCGCGCCGGCTGTAGAAAAAGGCGGGAAACCGCCAGCGCCCGCCAAGGAAGCGGCGGCCAAGGGGAAGACGGACAAGGAATCCCTCTACGCGGCGGCCTATGACCTCTTCAAGCAGGGGAAGTATGACAAGGCACGGGAAGGATTTGAAAATTTCCTCAAACTGTATCCGGACACCGAATTTTCCGACAATGCCCAGTTCTGGATCGGCGAGTGCCATTACTTCGATAAGAATTACGAAAAGGCCATCGTCGAATACGACAAGGTGAGCAAGAACTTTCCGGAGGGGAACAAGGTTCCCTACGCCCTCCTGAAGCAGGGGCTCTCCTTCCTGAAATTAGGGGATAAGGCGAGCGCCAAACTGCTCCTGCAGCAGGTCGTCAAGGATTTTCCCAATACGAGTCAGGCGCGGATCGCGCGCACGAAACTCCTGGAAATCAAATAGAACGTTCAAACCATCCCCGCCTGAGGCCCCTTAACCTGCCCCTATGGGTCAATTCCTAATCGAGAAAAGTGGGAACGATCC
>MICJ01000114.1:11136-35937 GCA_001830835.1 Syntrophobacterales bacterium GWC2_56_13
GATCCGTGTAGCGGATGGTCAGCTCGGGCATGGCCTCCCCGCTGATCACCAGGCGCTGCGGCAGGAAACCCTTTCCCAGCCGGGTATGCTCGGAGAAATCGGCGGTGTAGGCGATGGTTTCTCCTTCCCCGAACGTCCGGATCCGGGTGATGAGATTTCCAGCCGGATCGATCCACAGGGAGCAGACTTTCCTTCCCGCCGCGCACCGGTCGATGCGGTAATATCCCGCTTCCCATTCACCGCTCAATGAAAACGGCGTTTTCCCATCATCCGGGGGAAGGCCCATCAGGAGGGGAAGCATCTCCTCGGCCGGCAGAACGATGGGAAAGAATCGGGAGAGGTTTTGCGGCGTGGCCCGGCCGGTGTAAAAGGTTCCTCCCCCTCTTCCGTGAAGAAAGACGCGGAGTTCGCCGCCGACGATCGACAGAAAGAAATCGGGCGGGCCCATGACGGGAATGGATTCAACACGGAGGTGCGCGGGTTCTTTGATCATCAGCGCGACCTTCAGGGGATACTTCGCGCCATTGCTGTTGATCAGGATGTGGGCCGTGGCGGTGACAGTTTGACCTGCAGACAAGGGCGCCGCAAGAGCCCGGAGAGCGGATTCCGGTGAATCATAAGGTGCGGGGCGGGCGGCGATCCTGCTGCCGGCGCATCCGGAGAGGGCAAGACCGAGGGCCGAAATCAAAAGCAGCGTCAGGATGCGGTGCGGAAGACCGTAATGTGCGGAGCCCTTTTTTCTCATGGTTTCTTGAGCGGGAACGCATCCCGCAAGTCCCGCCCTCAGGGCGGGGCGCTTCACATGCCCGGACCGCCGGGGAGAAATCAGGGGGAGGGGGCCTTCTCCCGGATTAGATCGGCGAGCTTCTTTTTCAGGGATTCGCTTTCGGGATTAAATCTGATGGCGCGCCCGTAGGCCTCGATGGCCTCCGGGATCTGTCCGGACCGGGCATAGACATCCCCCAGGTGCTCGAGGATCGCCGCATCCTCCGGCAGGGCTTCCGCCGCCTCTTTCAGATACCGGATGGCCTCCTGAAACTTGTTCTGCCGGAAGTAGACCCACCCGAGCGAATCGATGATGTATCCATTTCCCGGCTTCAGATGGAGGGCCTTTTTGATCATCTGTTCAGCCTCATCCAGGTTGATCCCCCTGTCCGCGTACAGGTACCCGATGAAATTGAGGGCCTCAGCGTGATCCGATTCGAGCTTGAGGACCGTCCGCATCGCCTGCATGCTCTCCTCAAACCGGCCGGTCTTTTCGAAGAGAACCCCGAGGCTGTAGTGGAGATCGACGCTGCCGGGGTTGTTCTGCAGCCCCTCCCGGATAATTTCTTCCGCGGCCTTGAATCCCTTCTGATCCTCGTAAAGGTCGGCGAGATAGGCGTAGAGCCCCGGCGCATCCTTCTTCTTCCGGATGGCGATGAGGAGGGAATCGATGGCCTCGTTTACCCTCTTTTGTTTCTTAAGAATCATCCCGATGCGGATCTGGGCGTTGGCGAAGTGCTCCGACGCAGGGGAGACCCCTCGCAGGGTTTCCATGGCCTTCTCCTCGTTCCCGCTCTCCTCATAGGTCGTGCCGAGGAGGTACATGAGCCGGTATTCGGTTGGGTATTCCTGTAGCAGAGCGACGAACGTCTCGATGGCCTTCTCATGACGGCCTCTCTCCAGGTCAATGAGCCCCAGCGTCAGCCGCACCTCCCGGTTGGCGCTGTCGAGTTTCAGGACCTCCCCGAACTCGCTTTCCGCCTCGTCGTAGCGCTGCTCTTGAAGAAAAAGTTCTCCCAACTTGATCCGGGCCTGGAGACGAGTGGGGAATAGATCGATGAAATTCCGGTAGACCTTGATCGCCTCGGGGATCTTTTTCTGCTTTTCATACAGGTTGGCGAGATCGATCAGGGCCGATTCGAACTGCGGTCTGAGGATCAGCATCTTTTTGAATCCCGTTTCTGCCTCATCGTAACGCTTCAGATCGGAAAGGATCCTGGCCAGATAGTAGTTTCCCATGAAGTGATCCGGATCGATCCGGATGAGTTCCTTAAACGCGGCGATGGCCTCGTCGAACTGCTTCAGGTCGGCATGGCTCGTCCCGAGATAGAAATAGGCGGTTGTGTTTCCCGGATACAATTCGATCACCTTCCGGTATTCTCTCACGGCGTCGGAGTAGTCCTTCTGGTTGAGGTAGAGTCCGCCGAGGAGAAGGCGGGCATCGATGTCGTCAGGATGTTCTTCCAACGTCTTTTTGCAGATCGCTACGGCCTTCGCCATGTCTCCCTTGCCCGCGTAAAGGGAGGCGAGTTCCTTCGCCAGATAGGGGGAGGAGGGATCGAGGCGTCGGGCCTCTTCCATCTCCCGGATCGCTTCCTCCATGTCTTCCTGTAGGGCATGGAAGACGCCGAGGGAGTAGTGAAAGGAGGCGCTGTTCGGCATGCCGGCAGGAACCGGCGGCGGCGGGGCGGCCTTCTCCCTGGCGGAGACGGCGGCGCACCCCCAAAGGGTGAGGATCAGAATAAACAGCCAGCCTGTTTTCCGGAAAATGGTCCGCATCATATGAAGGTATCCTTCCTGTTGCAAATTTAACCGGGAGCCATAACCCGCAAGCCCTGCCCTCAAGGGCGGGAAGCTTCGCAGCTCAGCGAGTTTTTACGAGAAAATTCTCTTACTCTTTTCCGCCGGACGCGCTGAGATAAGCCGAGACGGGGATTATCCGCACCCCCTCCTCCTGCCAGATGGGCAGGACCTCCTTGAGGGCCCGTACTGTTTCGGGATGGGGGTGGCCGATCATCAGCAGCGGTTCCCCCCCTCCCCCTCCCTGCCGGGGCAGGCGGGTGAGATTCGCAAGGGCGGCGGCATAACCCCGCGTATGGTCGATGAAGACGGAACGTGCGGCGAAACGGACGCGGGCCCTGGCAGCCGCCTCCTTTCCCCGGGAATCGGAAGCGGTCCGGCTGTCCACAAAGAAGAGGCCCCTTTTCTTAAGTTCATCCATGACGACCGAAAGCCGGATATCATCCCCCATGAACCGGGAGCCCATGTGGTTATTCACCCCGGAGACATAAGGGACAGCCGCCAGGTCCAAGGCTGTCTGTCTCCGGATCTCCTTTTCGTCCATATCTGCCAACAACGCCCCGGCGCCGGGATTTTCTCCCGGGTAGGAACGGGGTTCCATCGGGAGGTGGAGGAGGATCTCCTTGCCGGCCGCGTGAAGAATCTCGGCCGCCTCCACCGCATGGGGGGTGTGGGGGAGAACGGCGAAGGCGATGGGCGCCCTGATCCGCGCCAGTTCCTCCGCGGCGCCCAGATCGAAGCCGATGTCATCGATGATGACGGCGATCTGCTGTTCCCTCCGTTCCGCCGCCGGCGGCCTTCGCTCCGGCGTTTTTTGTTTCAACGCCTTTTTCGGCGGCATCGTTTTCCGGCCTTTGCGGGTGGCGGAATCGTCGGGGAGTTCCATCCGTTCGAGGAAAAGGAACACCGCCGCGATCAGGGCGGCGATGATGATCACGGCCAGAACCGGAAATCCCTTCCCACGTTTGAAAAATTTCATACATTCCGTGTTTATGCGGCGCCGAGTCAATCCTTCAGGTTCTTTTTCAGGATATCCCAGCTCCGGATGATATCGATCGCATTCTTCAACTGATTGTCTTTGGTCAGATCATCCGGCTCTTTCTTCGCTTCCTCCGGGTTGGCGTCGTTCTCATTGGGGGATTTGATATGACCCTGCAGATCTTTCTCCCGGAGCAGATGATTTTCCGCACTCTCCTTCTCTTCGGGCGGCTTAACGAGCCTCACGATGATGTCGGGGGTGATCCCCTCCGCCTGGATGGATTGCCCCTTGGGCGTATAGTATTTTGCCGTCGTGAGCTTCATGGCCGCGCCGTCCTCCAGGGGGATCACCGTCTGCACGGACCCTTTGCCGAAAGTCTGGGTTCCCAGGACCAGCGCCCGTCCGTTGTCCTGCAGGGCGCCGGAGACGATCTCCGCGGCGCTGGCAGTCCCCTCGTTGACGAGGACGACCAGCGGGCAGGTCGGTTCGTCACCGTCGTCCTTTGCCGTGGATTTGCTCTCCATGCTCTTGGATCTGCCCCGCGTGGAGACGATGACACCCCTCTTCAAAAAGGCGTCCGACACCTCCATGGCTTGGTTCAGGAGACCGCCCGGGTTGTTCCTCATATCAACCACGATGCCCTTCAGGGGGCGGCCCTTCGCCTCGATCTCCCGGAGGGCCTTTTTCAGGTCGTCCCCCGTCCGTTCCTGAAACGAGGAGATCCGGATATATCCGACATGGTCGTCGAAGATCTTTGACTTGATGCTCCTGATCTTTATGATACTGCGGGTGATCGAGATATCCTTTGGTTTGGCCATTCCCTCGCGCATGATGGTGATCGTCACCGTCGTATCCTTGGGACCGCGGAGTTTGCTGACCGCCTCCATGATGGTGATGTCCTTGGTCGACTTGCCGTCGATCCGGATGATCTGATCGCCTGCCTTGACCCCGGCGTTGTAGGCGGGGGTGTCTTCTATTGGAGAGACGACGGTAAGGACATCCTTCAGGAGGGTGATCTCGATTCCGACCCCGCCGAAGCTCCCGCGGGTCTCCACCTCGAGCTCCTTGTACATCTCTGCGGTCATGAAGCTGCTGTGGGGATCGAGGGATTTCATCAGCCCGTTGATCGCCCCCTGCATCAATTTATCGGAATCCACCGGTTCCACATATTCCTTCTCCACCCTGTCCAGAATTTCGGTGAAGGTCTTGAGATTCTGGTAGGTTTTCCGGTCGATGGCGGAGACGCGGCTGTCGCCGTACGGGCCGAGCAGGATCAGGCCGGTCAGAAAGAAAAAAAGAAGCAGCGGCCTCTTGCTGAAAAAGTTGTTCATTGAAACCTCCTCATGGGTTAAATTCATGCCTCGTTAAAAACCAGTGGCAGGATACCACTTTCTCCCTGTAAATTTCCATCACTTTTTCTTCTTGCCCGCCCATCCGGAAACCTTTTGTGCGACAGGCGGGCATCCGGGCGCGTTTTGTCGTGTACGGACGCGATGGCCGGTTTGTCCGGCAACTTTTTCAGGGAAATTTATAAAATGTATTAAAATGGTTTGCAGTAGCGGATATTTATGTATAAAAGAGAGACATTGTTTTTGACCGGAAGCGTGATGGTGAAGCCGTAGTCGGCCTTTAATGGGAGCGCGTACCACAAGCACCGCCCTCAGGAGCGGGGGGATTGGCAGGCTTTTCCGGTGCAGACGCCCGGATAAGAAAAAGAGGAGGAATATGGCTGCTCAGAACTGGCTCCAGCGACTTTCCAGAGCGGAGGATGACCGCTGGCTCGGCGGTGTCTGCGGAGGGCTGGGGAAGCATACGCCGTTGCCCTCCTGGGTATGGCGGGTGATATTTTCACTGCTCTTTTTTTGCGTGGGGACAGGATTGCTCCTTTATATCCTGTTGTGGATTTTTATTCCGAAAGAACATTAGGAGAAGATCATGAAAAAGTCCGACTTGATCTCAGCACTGTCCGAAAAAGAAAGTCTCCGGGGAAAAGAGGCCTCCGAGATCGTGAATCTGGTCCTTGGTGGATTTACGAATGCGCTCCGGAAAAGAGAGAGGATTGAAATCAGGGGATTCGGAAGTTTTACTGTCCGGGAGTATCCTCCTTATCTGGGAAAGAATCCGAAGACCGGGCAACGCGTCGAGGTCGGATCGAAAAAATTGCCCTATTTCAAAGTGGGAAAGGAACTCAAGGAGATGGTTAACGGAGGCAAAAAAGGCCAGTCATGACGCAGTGGGTTTCTTCGCATTTTCTTGGAGAAAATCCATGGCTATGCCTGCCTGAAGATGAAATTCACCTCTGGTTTGCTTTTGCCGGGGATTTTGAAGATCCACATTTTCCTGTTGCGGCCCGTAAAGTTCTCGATCCCGGCGAGATCGCCCGGGTGGAGCGGCTGCGCCATGCTAAGGACCGCCATCTTTTTTTACTGAGCCACCTCCTGGCCAGGACGGCCCTTTCCCGTTATCGGCCTCGCTCTCCGGAAGAATGGCGGTTCGTCAGGAATTCCCATGGGAAACCTTCGCTCGATCCGGAAACGGAGCCCGTTCCTTTGCAATTCAGCCTGTCGCATACGACGGGACTTTCGGTTTTCGCGGTGACACGGACGGCCGATATCGGCGTTGATGTGGAGATGGTGAATCGTCCCGTGGAAGCGCTGAAGCTGAGCCGCCGTTTTTTTTCGCCGGATGAGGCGGCGCATTTAAGGAAAATGGCACCGGAGGGATTGTCGCATTTCTTCTATTATTGGACCCTGAAGGAATCCTTCCTGAAAGCGCTGGGCCGAGGCCTCTCGCTTCCCCTGGATTCCTTTGCGTTTCATCTGTCGGAGGAGAGACCCTGCCGGATTACACTCTCCGGAAAGGATCTGCAACACCCCGAAGGATGTCGGTTTGCCCTGATTCAGCCTACAAAGGGATATGTTGCCGCTCTGAGCGTTGCACTCAGGCAGCCAAAGCCGATGAAAGTGGCGTGCTTCCGCGCCCTACCTTTCGAGGAGGCGGCAAGCCTGGACTGGACCCCGGCGGGTCTTTCGGAGGGTGTGGAGTGCATATCCCGTGACCATGGCGGTCGTTCTTACTGTAGGTTTTTCCCTGATGGCGGTGTCGGTGGCTGTAAGTCAAGAGTAAAGAAGGCCTATGAACAGGAATAAAGATCGTGGCCATCGGTAAACGGACACAAGCGGTTCCTCTTCTTGTGGCGACGGCCGTGCTCTGGAGCCTGGGCGGTGTGCTCATCAAATGGGTCTCCCTGCCCCCCCTGACTGTTGCCGGGTTCAGGAGCGCCATCGCCCTGCCGGTTCTGCTCGTCTGTTTCGGCAGGCAGGTCGTCAATTTTTCGGCCACCCAGCTTATCGGCGGGGTCAGTTATGCGGCTACGGTCATTCTCTTCGTCTGCGCCACCAAGCTTACCACCGCGGGCAACGCCATTCTTCTGCAATATACCGCTCCGGTTTACGTGGCCCTGCTTTCCGGGTGGTTGCTCAATGAAAAGATAAGGTGGTTTGACTGGGCGGCCGTTGCGGCCGTACTTTGCGGCATGTCCCTGTTTTTTCTCGATAAATTGAGCTCCGGTGGGCTGACCGGCAATATTCTGGCTGTCATCTCCGGATTCACCTTCGCTTCCCTCGTTCTCTTCATGCGCAAGCAAAAGGACGCATCACCCGCAGGTTCCGCCATTCTGGGCAACCTGTTGACCGCCTTTATCTGCCTGCCCTGGATGGTTGAATCCTCGCCTGGCGGAACGGACTGGATCGGACTTGCGTTCCTTGGCGTGTTCCAACTGGGGCTCTCCTATGTATTCTATGCCATGGCCATCAAGAAGGTGACGGCCATGGAGGGCATTCTCATACCTGTGCTTGAACCAGTCCTGAATCCCCTTTGGGCGTTTTTTTTCGTAGGGGAACGAATCGGCCTTTGGGCGCTTTTGGGCGGGTTCTTGGTGATCCTATCAATCCTTTTCCGCGCTGTCATGAATTACCGGGGAACCGGCTCATCGGTATAAGGAGCAATCCTGCCGTTACCAGCCTTACAATTTGAAACGCTGATTCTCTAATAAAAAAACCGCCCACCTGTTTCACAAGGCCGTCCATCGTTTACTTCCACATCACAAAAACGTATTTTACCAAACTTACCGGAGGCGGACGGAAAGCGGTCGTCTGCTTTCTCCGGCTCTGACGGGGAGGCTCTCGTCAGGATACAATGGGCTGAGGGAGGGACTTAAGCAGAGGCATGCCTCCGTCTAAGGGCGTCATTGGCTGTGATTGTCTGCAGGCGTATCCGCATCCCGTAAAGAGTCTCCATGTTGGGGAACCTTCGCAGGGCCCCCCGCCCGCGGCATATCGGTGGGCTCTGCGCCGGCCCGATTCCTGGCATGATCCGCGGCCAGAAGCAGGTACATGGCGGGTACGACAAATAGGGTAAACAGGGTGCCGATGGAAATACCGGTCATAATCACGAGCCCCATGTTGTAGCGGCCCTCGGCCCCGGCGCCTGATGCCGTAACCAGGGGCAGCACACCCAGGACCATCGCGGCAGTCGTCATCAAAATCGGCCGCAGACGTATGCTCGCGGCCATCTCGATGGCCTCTCTCTTCCCCTTCCCCTCCAGTTGCCGGTCGTTGGCAAACTGGACGATCAGGATGCCATGCTTGCTGATGAGGCCGATCAGGGTCACCAGACCCACCTCGGTGTAGATGTTGAGGCTGGCGCCGCCCGCGCCAAGGCTGATGAAGATCATTGCTCCGCAGATGGACATGGGCACGCTCACCAGGACGATGAAGGGGTCGCGGAAACTTTCGAACTGTGCCGCCAGGGTGAGAAAAATAATGATCAGCGCGAAGAAGAAGGTCACAAGCAGGGCACTCGACTCGTGCACATACTGCCGTGACTGGCCGGCGTAGTCGATGCTGTAGCCTTGGGGGAGCACCTCTTTGACCAGGGATTTAAGTGTTTCCAAGGCCTCGCCGAGGGTCACGCCGGGCGCCGGCACCGCTGAAATCATGGCCGAATTGAGCTGCTGGAAGTGGTTGAGCGACTCCGGTACGACAGTCGTTTTGAGACGGACGATGGTCGAAAAAGGTATGGATGCCCCGGTGGCGGTGTTGAAGTAATAGTTCGGCAACTGGGCGGCGTTGAGCCGGTCGCGCTGCATCACCTGGGGGATCACCTTGTACGAACGCCCGGCAAGTTCGAAGTAATTGACATAGCCGCCTCCCAGCATCGACCCGAGAGCCCCGCCCACGCCGCGCATGGTCAGCCCCAGTTGGGCCGCTTTCTCGCGGTCGATCTCCAGGATGGTCTGCGGCTTATCGACCTTGAGATCCGTGTCCACATAGGCGAACACGCCGCTCTTACGGGCCCTATCCAGCACCGCCAGGGATACCTCGTTCAGGCGGTCGAACGGTTCCGTCGTCCCGATGATGAACTGCACGGGCAGCCCGCTGCCGCTGCCGGGAAGAGGCGGCCGCAGAAACGAGACGGCACGGGCCCCGGCGATCCCGCCAAGCCGCATCTGGATTTCCGGGTTCAGCTGCATGGTTGTGCGCACGCGCTCGTCCCACGGTTTGAGCACCATGCCCGCAACGCCCGAGTTGAGTCCGGCGATGCCGTCGAGCTGGAAGATGTGGTCCGTCTCCGGATACGAATTGAAGATATCGAAGACCTGCCGGGAGTTGAGTTGCGTCTGCTCCAGCGTGGCGGACGGCGCCGTCGTGAGCAGGCAGATGATGATCCCCTGATCCTCCTGCGGTGCGAGCTCGCTCTTTGCACCGATGAACAGGAAATAGTTGCTGCCGAGGATGATCAGGGCGAAGACGATGGTCACCGGCAGATAGTCGAGAGCGCCATGCAGCATCCTTCCGTAGCCCCGGCGGAGCCGCTCGAACTGGCGGTTGACGAACGCCTCGAAGCGGCTCGGACCGCCATGATCAGCAGCCTTCAGAATGCGTGAACACATCATCGGGGAGAGGGTCAGGGCGATGACGGCCGAGACGCCCACGGCCCCCGCCAGCGTATAGGCAAACTCCGTAAAGAGGGCGCCCGTAAGGCCGCCCATGAACCCGATCGGGACGTAGACGGCGATTAGGACCACCGAGATGGCGATAATGGGCCCCGCCAGTTCGCGCGCGCCCTGGATAGCCGCCTCCCGAGGCGGCATGCCGCCTTCGATATGGCGATGCGCGTTTTCCACAACAATGATCGCGTCATCGACGACGAGGCCGATGGCGAGCACCAGGGCGAGAAGGGTCAGAAGGTTGATCGTATAGCCGAGGACAAGCATGATGAAGCATGCGCCGATCAGCGACAGGGGCATGGCGATCGTCGGGATCATCACGGAACGGAACGAGGCGAGGAAGAGAAAGATCACGATCGTGACGATGAGCAGCGCTTCGGCCAGCGTGATGATCACCTCATGAATCGAGCTGTTCACATATTTGGTGGCGTCGTAGACGATGCGTCCCTGGAGTCCCTCGGGCAACTGTTCCCGGATCGGCGGGAAGGCTTTGCGCACGGAGTCGATTACCGTGAGCAGGTTGGCGCTCGGCGCCACCTTGATGCCGATATAGGTTGCCCGGTCGCCATCGAAAGCCACGGCCGTGTCGTAGTCTTCGGAACCGAGGACGACGTTGGCCACATCGCCCAGCCGGACAATGGCGCCGTTTACCGCCCTGATCACGAGGCTGCGGAATTCTTCGGCCGTATGGAGCGTCGTGTCGGCCTGAAGGTTCACGGTGACCATTTGTCCCTGGGTCCGCCCCACCGCGGAAATAAAGTTGTTGTCCGCAAGGGCGTTGCTCACATCCGCGGCGGTCACGCCATAGGCGGCCATCTTCTCCGGATCAAGCCAGGCGCGCAGGGCGAAGCGGCGCGAGCCGAGGATCTCGGCCGTCTGCACGCCTTCCACTGCTTGCAGCTTCGGCTGCACGACCCGGATCAGGTAGTCGGTGATCTTGTTGCTCGGCATCACCTTGCTGTAAAAGCCGATATACATCGAATCGATAGTCTCGCCGATGGCCACGCTGATCACCGGCTGCTGGGCATCCTTCGGGAGTTGGTTCAGCACGGCGTGGACCTTGGTATTGATCTCCGTGAGGGCCTTGTTCGGATCATAGTTGAGCAGCAGGGTGGCCCGAATGATGCTTTGATTCTGCGTGCTCGACGAGGTGAGATAGTCGATGCCGTTGGCCTGAGCGATGGAATTTTCCAGAGGCGTCGTAATGAACCCGGAGACCACGGAGGGATCGGAACCCGTATAGACGGTGGTCACGGTCACCACGGCATTCTGGGTAAAGGGAAACTCGCGTACCTTCAGAAGCCCCATGGAGCGCAGCCCCAGGACGAGGATAAACAGGCTGATCACGACGGCCAGCACGGGGCGGCGAATGAAGATATCGGTAAAATGCATCTATTGTCCTTTGCCTTACTGATCCACCGGCTTTGGAGCGGCGTCATTGCTGGGCTGGACTTGGTTATTGACGATCACCGCGCTGCCGGTTTTTAGCTTGAGCTGGCCGCTTGTGACCACCATGTCGCCTGCCTTGATACCGCTGAGAATAGCGATCTGATCGCCGCGGGTGGAGCCCACGGTGGCAAAGGTCTGTCTGACCGTCAGGATCGGTTTGCCGTCGGGCCCTTTGCCGCTCCCCTCGATGATGTAGACGGTCTCGCCATAGGGATTGTAGCTAACGGCCGTCTGGGGCAGCGTCAGATAGCGCTGCGCCGCACCGACCCGGACCCTGACCGACGCGAACATCCCCG
Source organism: Syntrophobacterales bacterium GWC2_56_13 (assembly GCA_001830835.1). Lineage (GTDB taxonomy): Bacteria > Desulfobacterota > Syntrophia > Syntrophales > UBA5619 > JAKAFS01. The sequence goes on from MICJ01000114.1 coordinate 22,436, forward strand.
GGAGGAGCTCGTGCCGGGGATTGAAGAACGTCGCCTCCACCTGGACGTTGCGGCTGTCCGTTTCCACCTTGGGGTTGATCGTGGTAATCAGGCCGCTGAAGGTGCGTCCGGGATAGGTGTCGGTGGTGGCGGCAACCGGCTGACCGCGAGAGATCTGCGAGAGCTCCTGCTGCGGCAGGTAGAAGTCGAGATAAAGGGTATCCAGGGATTGGAGGGTGACGATCCTGTCACCGGGATTCACATACTGCCCGGGGTTCACCGTGCTGATGCCGAGCCGCCCGGCAAAGGGCGCGTGAATCGTCTTTTTTTCCACAATCGCCGCCTGCTGGGCGACCTGCGCCTGTTTGCTCTTGAGATCCGCGGCGTCGGCGTCGAGGGTGGCCTGGCTCACCGCCTGCACGGCATACTGTTTTTTATCCCGGTCATAGACGATCTGCGCCAGCCCTGCCGCAGCTTCGAGGGAACGCAGCTGGGCGATATCCGCATCGGCATTGAGCTGCACCAGAATCTGGCCCTCCTTGACCTCTTCCCCCGGTCTGAACTGGACGGAGCGCACGAGGCCGGCGATTTCGCTGGTCACATCGACGCCGCGTACGGCCCGCAGGCTGCCCACTGCCTGAAGCTGCGGCTGCCATGTTTGAACCCCGGCCTTGACGGCCGTCACCGTTACCGGCGGCATTTTTTGGGTGGCCATCGCCCGCCGGCTCATCCGCGCCAGGAAAGCCTTGTAGCCGAAGATGCCGCCGAATATGAGGCCGACGATGAGCAGCATGATCACCATGACCAGAATCATTTTCATATGGATGCGGAAGTTCATGCGTATCACTCCTTGGCTGTCCATGCCGCCGTCTTGTCCTGCGGGTTGCGATTCCACCATCCGCCTCCCAACGCCTGGAACAGTGCGGCCGTGTCGGCAAAGCGCACGGCCAGCGCCCGGATGATGTCGATCCGCGCCTCCTGGTACTGCCGCTGGGCGTTGAGCAGTGTTAGATAGTTTATAGCGCCGAGCTGAAACTGCTTCCGGGTGAGATCGAGGGATTCCCCCGCGATCGCTTCGGTCTCCGCTTGGGCCTTGAGGGTTCGTGCATCGGCCTCCAGTGCGCGAAGCACATCGGCCACGGTCTGGAAGGACCCCAGAACCGTCTCACGATACTGCGCCACCGCCTGATCGTATGCCGCCACGGCGGCTCGCTGCTGGGCCGATAGCGTCCCTCCGTGAAAGAGGGGTTGCAGCAAGCCGGCGCCGAGATTCCAGATCGTCGAGGCGCCGTCGAAGAGGCTCCCGGCCGTGGCCGCCATCGACCCGAAACCGCCGGTCAGGGTGATCTGGGGGTAGAGTTTTGCCGTTGCCACGCCTACCCGGGCGCTTGCCGCATGGAGGAGCGCCTCCGCGGCCCTGATATCCGGACGCTGGCGCACGAGGGAGGACGGCAGACTCACGGGCAATTCCTCGGGAAGCCGCAGCCCGTCGAGGTCAAACTCGGGCAGAACCGCCTCACCCGGCAGTTTGCCGACGAGCACCGCCAGTTGATGACGCGTCTGCTCGAGATCCCTTTCCAGCGGCGGCAGGGTTGTCCGTGTCTGCGCCAGTTGCGTCCGCTGGGCCAAAACATCGGGCAGGGAGACGCCGCCGAGCTCAAGACGGCGTTCGACCACCGCAAGCTGTTCCTCCTGCAGAGCCGCGATCTCCCGAGTCGCCCGGATCTGTGACCGCAGGGATGCCTCCTTTACGGCCGTGACGACAATAGTGGAGGTGAGGGTAAGATGGGCGCCCTCAAGCTGAAATTGCTGAAATTCAATCTGAGACTCGAGTGCTTCCAGCTGACGCCGCGTGGCGCCGAAAAGATCAAACGTGTAAGAGACATTCACCGAGGCGTTGATCAGGGTAAAAGCGCCGTTGGTCGTATCCGGCTGGCCGAATGGGGCGCCCGAGGTTTTTTGGCGGCTGGCGGAGACGTTTGCATCAACGCTCGGAAAGAGCGCCCCGAATTGAGCGCGGCGGTTCTCCTGAGCCTCGAGAATCCTTGCCTGCGCCAAGGCAAGGGTCGGGCTATCTGCAAGGGCCTGGCGGATCAACCGGTCGAGCGCCTCGGAATGAAACAATGTCCACCACTCCCCGGGGATGTCCTGCCCCGGGATGAATCGCTGTGATGCGCCGCCGGTCCCCGGCGCGACGGCCGTCTTCTCCGGGAGCGCCGTGGCCGTGTAGGATCTGGTGACCGGAGCTTCAGGGGGCCGGAAATTGGGGCCGACAGCACACCCGATCAATACTATTGTGGCCGTTGCCGCTGCTACGGCGGTTGGCAAACACCCAAAGTGCGTCATAGCCTTATGCTGCAAATGCCTGCTTATGCTAGGTGGTATAGATTCCGTGTTTATCCTGAGAAACCCCATTTTCAATCTGCCGGAGAGAAAGTACCTTGGCATCGTCATGACCGCAGCCGACCTTTTCTCCGGATGCGATTCTCACCACTTACCTTGTCAATGTTCCATGATTTTAACTCTACATTATTAATGGATAACCCTGGTTGTGGCAACGATCGAACTTAGATAGCTTATTGGTAGGCTAAACCTCATAAAATGTCAATCTCAAGGAAAGATCCGTCCAATGATGTCTCGGACTTTCCTCTGTCATATTGCGTCTGGCCGCCGGGCGCACTGCATTGCCTGCTTCTTTGATGAAACCATCCAATCATAACGATCTCGAATACGGACCGTACAGAACAGGTTTGCCAGAATGATGACCGAAAACGGTCTTCAGAATAGGTAAAAAGAGTAAAAGGTCTGTGCCCCCTCTCAAAAAGACGATGTCCGGATACACCCCCACCGCTATCATATGCACCCCATACGATATCTTGTAGTCATTATTTCATTGATTCACAAGGCCGTCCATCGTATACTTCTACCACACAAAAGCGAATTCTTATCAAATTTTAAAAAAGTCAATTGATGGCCTTATCTATTCACGTCCCGGCCCCTTATCTTCAGAAGGGTCATTTCCGCTGCCCACACTAAAGAATAACGCCTTCGTGATGGGAAAAACGGTCGAAAAACAGGGGGAAAGAAATGATTCCGAAACGATATATAACGGCTGTTATTGTTTTTTTCTGTCTTTGCTTCGCATTTTTATGCGAGGGACTACCTCTTGGCCAGGCGCCGCAAGTAGAGAAGATCATCCTGTCGGCAGGGTTTCACATCGCGGTTTATGCCAACGATGTTCCAGGAGCCCGTTCGATGGCCCTGGGTCCCAAAGGCACCCTTTTTGTGGGTACCCGTGAAGAAGGAAAGGTCTACGCCATCCTTGACCGGAACAAGGATGACATAGCCGATGAAGTGATCATCATTGCGAAAGGGCTCAACATGCCCAACGGAGTGGCCTTCATGGGCAATTCCCTTTATGTGGCAGAGGTCCACCGCGTTCTTCGCTATGACGACATAGAATCCCGTCTCTCCAATCCTCCCCGGCCGGTCGTGGTCAACGACAGTTTTCCGAAAGACAGACACCACGGCTGGAAATTCATCCGTTTCGGTCCCGACGGTCTCCTCTATATTCCCGTCGGCGCCCCCTGCAACATTTGTGAGAGTGAGGACTCCCGATATGCTTCTATTATGAGAATGAAACGGGACGGCACGGGGCTTGAGACCTTTGCCGGCGGCGTGCGCAATACGGTGGGATTCGACTGGCACCCTGTAACGAATGAACTCTGGTTTACCGATAATGGACGGGACTGGCTGGGTGATAACCTGCCGCCTGATGAGTTGAATCATGCGCCGGTAAAGGGCATGCACTTCGGTTTCCCTTACTGCCACGGGATAAACATACCCGACCCGGGGTTTGGCAAAGGCCGGTCCTGTCAAGCGTACACCGAACCGGCGATGGAACTGGGTCCCCATGTCGCTTCGCTCGGGATGCGCTTTTACAGGGGAGCCATGTTCCCGGCAGAATACAGGAACCAGATCTTCATCGCGGAGCATGGCTCGTGGAACCGTTCGGCGCCCATCGGCTACCGGATCACCCTTGTAAGGCTTGAGGGCAACCGGGCCGTCAAATACGAGGTTTTTGCAGACGGATGGCTTCAAAATGGTCTTGTATACGGGCGCCCCGTAGACATCCAGGAGATGCCGGATGGCGCCCTCCTCGTCTCCGATGATCGGACAGGCGCCATCTACCGGATCAGCTATAAAAAAATAATAGGCGGCGCAGCTTTTTGACAGCCCGCAATCCGATGGACAATCCGAATTCCCGGAATGCGGGACGCTGGTTGGCACACACCCCCTCCGGCCGGCGATGCGCCGGATAAAAAAGGGAGGCGGAACCCATCCGCAACCGTGGCCGGGATACCGCCTCCGTCTGGACGCGATTACTCTGAAGCTATTGGACCAGGTTGTAGGCTGCCGGATCGAAGGGAGAGCCCGCCGTGAAAATCCGGGTTCCCAGTTCACGGTCCAGCATGAAGAGCCCTTCCTTGCTGTCGCCGATCATCTCCAACTGGCGGCAGACCTTGTCCGTATTGTTCTCCTCCTCGATCTGCTCGTTGACGAACCAGGCGAGCAGCGGCTCCGCCGTGTAGTCGTTCTCCTTCCGGGCGATCTTGAGCAGGCCGTGGATCTTCCCCGTGATGAACTTCTCATGGGCATAGGCATCCTTCCAGGGCTCCAGCGGGTTCTTCCAGGTCGTCTTGAGCTGCTTGAGATCCAGGAGGGTCACGGAAGCCCCCCGGTTGGTCAGGTGATCGAAGAACTTCATCGCGTGGATCGTCTCCTCATGGGCCTGAGCCCGCATCCAGTGGGCCATTCCATCCAGATTCAGGGAATGGAAATAGGCCGCCATCGAGAGATAGATGTAGGCGGACTCCATCTCGTGTTTGATCTGTTCGTTAATCGCATCGAGCATCGTTTTGCCGACCATCTGATTTTCTCCTTTCTTAACAGTAAAGTAACGATTTAATCATGCTGATTGGCAGCCCCCCTCATACCTTCGGGATCCACCGCCGATAAGCCTTTTTCCTCTAAATCATTCAAAGATCCAAGCCCGTTGTGATCCGCCCGATGCGCGGGTGGTTGAGGCGAGACCGGCAAAGGGCGACGGGTGGATCTTCCGCGAAACGGTGAAAAGAGAAGGAATGCAGCGCTAATTTAATTTGTCCGGGGATGGTTGTCAATGGCCTTCAGGAAAAGCTGCTTTGAATGAAACAGACCTTTGGCGGTTTACCGGATCGAAATAACGGCATACTGAAGCGTATGAAGCGGTGGCCGCAGTATTTCGCAGCGTCGATCGAGGCAGATGCGCTCCCAGTTGGAAATTCTGACGCCCAGCGTTGAGGTTTCGGCCAGGATGCCGGCCGCGATCGCATCCGCCCTGACCGGATCGCAGATTGCCGAAAGAAGCGTCCCCAGCCGGTTTTTCTTCATCTGAATCGGGGTCAGGTAGACGTCGAGCGCGCCCGCAATGAAAAGTCGCTCCATGGCGGGAAGCGCGGTCCGAATTCCGATGCGACCTCGGTAATAATCGCCGCGCCGGTCGGCGCGACCAGTTCCCCTTCGATGTCGAGCTTCCGCCAGGGGACACCCCGCAGGATCTCGGCGGTGGCAGGGGCGGGAAGGGGGAAGACGCCATGTGATCCTTTCACATAGCCGCAAAAAGTAGGCATCGGGCTCGCGACGCCTGAGGAATGAGGCGTACTTTTTCGTTCACCACCAGGATTCGGGCGTCGCTATGATAGGTGCACCCTGCGACGGCCTCGGCGATTTTCTCGGCCACGTCAGGCGCCACACGGGTTGCGAGGATTGTTGAGTGGAGTCCGGCGAGCCGCTTTACGATCTCAACGGACTGCCCGCAGGTTTTTCCCTGGCAGAAAACCACCTCCGGGAAGCCAGTGCGGATGCCGTGGTGCATATCGAGCTTTGCGTATCCCATGTCATCGTAAGGCAGGGATCGCAGGCTATTGAGCGCCTCATCGACCGGCGTATGGCCGGATTTCACATTTTCGAGGAGTATTTTGAACCGTTCGTTATCCATTTATGCCTTATTTCCCCGGTTAAGGACGGCATTCATGCTCCCCATCCGGTAGCCGTCCAAGTCCAGCGTGGTATAGAGATACTCCAATTCCTTGAACTTCTCCGTCACCTGCCTTCTGATTTCAGGTGACGCGACGCGCATGATCTCCTCGGGTTCGACCTCGATTCGCGCGATCTCTCCATGGTGCCGAACCCTCACCTGCCTGAATCCCAGCTCTTTCATGAATCGCTCTGCCCTGTCGAGACGCCGGAGAATGTCCGGCTCGATCCGGGTACCGTAGGGAATGCGCGAGGAGAGGCAGGCAAACGACGGTTTGTTCCAGGTCGGCAGACCCATCCGGTGCGAAATCTCCCGTATGTCATTCTTTGTCAAGCCGGCCTCACGAAGCGGGCTCCGGACTCCAAGTTCCGCGGCCGCCCTGCTCCCCGGCCTGTAGTCATCCAGATCGTCGAGATTCGCACCGTCGATGACCCACTTGAGGCCGTGATCCTGTCCGATTGCGATGAGTTTGCCGAACAACTCCGTTTTACAAAAAAAGCATCGGTCGGGTGTGTTGACCGCAAAGGCTTCGTTTTTGAGCTCGTCCGTCTCTATTTGGATCACATTGATGCCCAGTTTGGCTGCTGTTTCCAGCGCCTTCTGCACTTCCGATGCGGGGTAGGTTGCCGAAGACGCAAGCACGCACACCGCCCGATCACCCAGAATCTTTTTGGCCACGGCCGCTAACAGCGCGCTGTCGACGCCGCCGGAGTAACCAATGACCACGCCTCCCATATCCTTCAGCAGTGAATGAAGCCGCTCCAGTTTGAAATCAATGGTTTCCATGACGCCTTGCTCAGGTTGGATAAGACATTGCTTTCGATGGGTTGAAGTATAGGGGGGCTGTTTTTGCTTGTCAAGGGATATTTGACATCTCCGCAAGGGTAATCATTTGGACGGCTGAAAGGGCTGGTTTTAAACCCACCCTTACTCATTCTAGCGGAGAGTGGCTTTCCAGGTATTCCCGGAGGGACATGCGGCCGGTGACCATGGACTTGGTCTCCGGCCAATTTTTTTTGATGAAGAGGGCGAAGTAGAGATGGCAAATAAGGCTGGCGATGAGGGTGGCGGTGAAGAAGCCGTGGATCATGCGGCTAAAATAGATAAAGTCCCAGCCGAGACCCAAGAGTGAGAGGGGAAGGAAGTCTCGGAAAGGCTTCCAGAGAACCATTCCGGTCAGGATCAAAACAAAAATATTGCCGGTCACGGCCCAATGAAAGAATATTTGGCCGGTGTGATACTTTCCAGCCAGGGGATGTTCTTTGAAAAAGCCGAAAAAGTTCGTGAAGATAGAGAGAATTCTCTTTACCATGGCACGATCGAACACGATGGGGTTGGCTTCTTTAGCAACCAACGCCTCACGGACGATGTGCGCCAAAATTCCTACCAGAAGGAGGGCGATCCCCCATCGATGCCAGAAAAACCATTTTGACGGGGTTCCTTCCAGGTTCGGAATCTGCTTGGGTTGATATATCATCCATCCGGAGATCACCAGGGTGAAAATGGCAACCGAATTGGCCCAATGGTAAATCCGCTGAAAGAGTGTGTGCCGCTGAAGCTCTTCGTCCCCGGCGGGATGAATACCGTGGACCTCCGCAGGCTGGGGCTGCCGGAAGGCCCGGTGGGCGGCGGCGTGGATGAGGCAAAAAGCCAGGGCGGCGATGACAAACACATAGAAAATCCGGTCGTCCACCCGGTAGAGGTTGTAATCAGCCATGGTGAAGGCCGGCAGGGAGAAAGATTCGCTCATCCGAGGAATTCCTTATCTATTTTATCAGTCCTCTTTTCTCCAACCCCTCCGCTACTTCCTTCAACCCCAGCTTTTCCAGCGTAGGTCCCGTGGGGGTTCCGGTCTTGACATCCCATCCCATCAGCCGGTAGTAGTCGCTTTTGGCCCGCTCCAGGTCTTCCCGTTTGTATTTCCGCCCCCCGGCATCTTCCTTTTCAAAATAGATATCATAGAGATTGTCATCCTTGCGGGTACGCCCGTCCCGCGCCGCCAGCGCTCTTTCCAGGGTGTTGATCATCTCTCCGATTTTGTAGGAATCTTCTACCTTCATCTCCATTCCGGTGACGGCGGAGAAGATGCGGGATTCAAGCGTCAGATCGCCCACATGGTCGGGGGTGTTGGCATTGAAGAGGAAGGGGAAGAGAATATCGCACAGGACGTAACAGTCCTTTAAGAGAGAATGTTCATGATACCGCTTCACCACGGGGGCGGCCCATTTCCAATTGAGATTTTTCCCGTCCGGCCGCACAAATTCAGCAGCCTCTGCCGATCCGTAAGCGGCTTTCATCACCGGCTTCAGGACGGGGATGATTTTCTCGGGAACCGCCGTAAGAGCATTCTGTCCGACGGTGAAGGCAGCTCCCCAGAGCGCGGAGATGTAACTGTGGGAGACCAAGGCGTCCCGGTTGTCCAGCACCCACATGAGGGCCAGCTGAGGAACTGCGTACCCGGTGGGGAACCCGCCCAGGTAAACCCAGTGTTCCCGGTACCCGGCGAATTTCCCCGCCCGGGGATAATACATGCGGGAAAGCTTTTCCGCCTTCCCGCCCAGCTTGGCCGCGGCCCGTTGTCCCCCTTCGGCGAGAAGGTCCCCGATTCCTTCCCGGTTGGCCATTTTATGGAGGAGCTTATGGATGAAGTCCCAGGAGCCGATCTCTTTCATCGGCAGTCCGACTTCTTCTTCTTTGATCAATTTTTCCCGGAAGCAATCGGACAGCCAGGGGATGATGGCCATGAGATCGTAGGCGTTGATCCCGTAAAGATCGCACAGCTTGGCTGCCTGCCAGGTCACTTTACTGTAGCCTTTTTCCGGCTGGTGGACCATGGACTCCAGATACATGTAGGACTGAGCGCAGAAGGCCACGCCGGGAGTGATATCCGGTCCCTTCACCCGGGACCGGCAGGAGACCGGGCAGGCGAAGCACCCGTCCGGAGTCTGGGAGTAACCCGAGGAGGGGTTGTTGCATAGGTCGAGGAGTTCTCCCGGAAGGAGGGACAAGCTTCCTCTCCCGTACTCGCCGCCCCAGATGTTATACTTGAAATTTTTCTCTTCCGGTTGGTAGGGATCGCTTCGCAGGGACTTGCGGGAAAATAGCTTCTGAATGTGATGGGTGATTTCCATCAAATCTTTGGGCCGGGCCACGTTTACCGTCCCGGTTCCGCGGACCGCGATGGCCTTCAGGTTCTTGGAGCCCATGACCCCGCCGAACCCGCCCTGGCCTGAGGCATCTCCGGTATCGGTCAGGATGCAGGCAATGCGGGACTTGGTTTCTCCGGCCCGGCCGATGACCATGACCCGGGTCTTGGGGCCGTGGAGCTTCCAGATCATCTGCTGGGTCTGGTAGGTGTCGAGTCCCCAAAGGCGGGCGGCGTCGAGGATTTCGGCTTTGTGGTCGGTAATCCAGAGATAGACGGGTTTGGGGGCTTTGCCCTGGATAATGACCGCGTCGTAGCCGGCCCACTTCAGCTCGGGGGCAAAGTGCCCTCCCACGCCCGAGCGGCAGAAAGATTCGACCGGTCCGGTCTGCGGCGCTTTTCCCAGGACCATGAACCTTCCGGAGGTGGGGGCCAGGGTTCCCTGGAGGGGTCCGGTGGCCAGGATCAATCGGTTTTCCGGGTCAAAGGCCCCGACTTCCGGAGGGACCTCGTCCCAGCAGATCTTGGCTCCCAGACCGCGTCCGCCCATAAACTTGGGGACGTAATCATAGGTGGACTGCTCGGAGATCTTCCCCGAAGTCAGATCCACACGAAGTATTTTCCCAACCCATCCGCCTTGCGGTTTCATAAAAAAACAAAAATTTTAGTCTTCCTGGATGATTGGGTATCCAACCATCAATCCCTTATCCGACTTTTCCACCCGGAGCACCCCCAGGGGGCAGTACTTCACGCACTGGGGGTCTCCGAAGCAAAGATGGCACTTAACCGAACGGCGCTTCTGAGCATCATACCTCGGGCGTGAGGGCCGAAAGTACTGTTTACAGGCCTCCACGCATTTCTGGCACCCGATGCACGCCCGCTCGTCAATAATCCGGGCATAGGTTCCCCTCTGCTTATCTACTTGCAAAGCCGTTACCGGACAGACTTTGAGGCAGGGTGGGTCCGCGCACTGGTGGCATACCTTGGGCTGGTAATCCCCCCCCATGATTTCCTTTTCCATAATGATCCGCGAAAGGGAAGGAGAGTTGCGGCCGCCGCTGTTGAAATTGGCGCATACGATCTCGCAGACCCGGCACCCCGAGCAGATGGATTTGTCCGCCAGGATGACCATCTTGGCCAGAGCCACCTTCTGACCGTTGGGGAAGGTAAGGATTTCCAGCAAGTTCCCGACGGCCACCACGCTTCCAAGGCCAAAAGCCCCGAGGGTGATGCCTTTCAGGAACGTACGCCGGTTAACTTCTTGGGGCATTGACCGTATTCTCCCGATTCCTCGGCCTTCGAAGGGTACAGGGCGACCGGCCGGTCGCCCCTACAAAAGGGATGAATTTGAATTCCTGATTTCCCAATCCGCATTTCTATGTTGCCGGAGGAGAGAAGAACGGCCTCGTGGGTTTGGGGCCGATAGACTCATTCGTCTCTTTAATGATGAGCTTATAGTAATATTTGGCTTCGGCCCCCATGCTCTTGTCGATATATTCATAGCTGCTCTTCCCCGGGGCGATCTTGACCACCCCGACTTCCCGGTAGGGGCCGTCTTCGAAAGTACCCGCTCGCATGATTTGTATGGACATTTCGCCTTTCGGGTCTCCGGCTGTTTTCCAGGACACTTTCGCTGCCCGGTACAGAGCATCTACTTTAAAGTCGGCGAAGGTTGAACTCTGCGAGGGGGATTCACCCGGAACGATCAAAAAAATAGCGAATGTCAGGACGGCAAAAAAAACAGCAGTTTTCTTCATCAGGAGATCTCCATGTTTTCTTGTATGCAACGGCCAGAGGGCCTGCCGCTCTCCGATTGAGTTTCAGGTCGGCCAATAAAAACATGGGGGCGATCACGCGAAGCGCGTGCCGGATCGCCCCCACTACGTCATGACAGATTTAACCCAGGATAAGCTTGATATCGTCCTGCTTTCTCGCGTATCCCACACCGACCTTGACTGCCTGGGCGATCTGTTTCTGGTTCCAGGCATACATGCCGATTTTGTTGGCGGCCATGTTCGGGTACCATTCCTGGATAATCCGGATGCCCATGACATCATTGGCCACCTGGTCGCCGGAGGCCAGGATCACACCCGGTTTGACCTGCTCGCCATGGGAAGGCCCGCCGCTGATGAGCGAGCGTCTTCCGTCCATGATGATCAGATCCGGCCGGGAGGGCAGGTTGATTTCCGCCGCCTGCTCGGCCACGAAGAGGTGGTTGAAATTGTGGAGCTGGCCTCCGCGGTCGGCCCGGTGCAGGATTCCCACAGAGAGCTTCAAGGCCATGGTGATTCCCCCGAGGAAGTGGGTTTTCATGACCGGGGTGTAGATGATCTTGTCGTAATTCCTGAGGTCTTCCGGGTAGGCTACCGTACCGTCTCCGCCGCCGATTCGTCCCAGGAATTCAGCCTTGTCATTGCGGATGTTCATCCACTTTTCCTGCTCCCAGGTCTTGATCGGGGTGTCGGTCTCCTTGCAGGCCATGTCGAGCCCCAGCATTTTGATCACCCGCGCGGTCGGTCCCCAGGGCCCGCAGGTATCGGCCACGGTCACGTTGGTGTACCCTTCTTCTTTCAGGACGGAAATCAGGGCCTTCAGGAACGCGGCGTCGGTGCCGCCCTGCGGCCAGGGATCGCCTGTGTTCATGTTGGGCTTGATCAGGATCTTGTCCGATTTCTTCAGGGACTTCTCAAAGCCGCCGATCAGCTTCATGGCCTTCTTGATGTCCCCTTTCAGATCTTTGTCCAGCTCGGTGGCCATGATCAGCCCGACGAGGGATTTGCTCCCCTCCGCATAATAATTGGGGTGAAGATGGCTCCAGTTGACCGGGGCCCCTCCGTTTACCAGTTTATCCGCCGGCTTGTCAAAATAATCCTTGGGAAGGGGGGCATTCTTGATAAATTCCCCGTACTGCATCAACTGGGTGTCGCGCATCCTCCAGACGCCTTCATGGCCTGGTGTGTCCAGATCCGCAACCGCATGGGCCTTGGTCGTCGCGCCGACGAGACCAACGGCGGCCATTCCCGCCCCACAGTATTTGGCCACGTCCTCGATGAAAGTCCTCCGAGTGATTTCGTTGCTCATTTCCTTCCTCCTTTCTTAAGATTAAGAAATTATTAGGTTAGAATATAAGAGAGCCCTTCAAACCACCAAGCGACTGGCAATCTCCCCCCTTTCTTTTTTGATTTCCCCCTGAAGAGATGGGTGCTCCACCGAAATAAATCCGCCCCATGAATTTCCCGTTTGGAATTTGAAAGGATCGTTTTGAGGTATGCCGCGTCTAATGGTACTTTAGTTATCCTTTTCCATAAATATGTCAAGAAATATTTTCTTGACCCTTTTGCTCGGTAATTTGAAGATCTGAATAAAAATTTCTCTTTCCATGAGCCCGGTTGAAACCGGGGAGATCCATATTGGTATATGTTTGGATAAGACATTGCTTTCAATGGGTTAAAGTATAGGGGGGTTGTTTTTGCTTGTCAAGGGATATTATGCATCGAAAAGCAGGGGCGGGCGATGCGGTCGGGAAAGGGAGGATTAGTTAATCACTGAGGATAATTCTTCAGGTGGACATTCTAAAGCTTGGTGAAATAGTAGGGAAGGAAAATAGTTATGAGCCCCAATAGAAATAAGGGGTTACTTTATAACCTATCGGCCCCACTTCATTTTGGCATAAAACATTCCGCAGCCCAGAGCCAATGCTATGCCATTCCAAATGATGACAGACGTCAACCCATTCAGAATTCCATAGACCAGCCAGAAGACGATACCGATGTTAAAAAACAAACTGAAGGTCAGGCTTATCTCATGGGCGCTCTTGAGCTTGAAAAGTCGCCATACCTGTGGGACCATTCCCATAGTCGTTAGAAATCCGCCAATAAATCCGATCAGTTCCTTCCAATCCAAGTTTTTCTCTCCCTTTTTCTACACGGAAAACTTATAACCAATCCATATGCCAATAATCCCGCCGAGAATGCTGCCCAATAATGAGACCATGAGGTCGTCGAGCCCAAACAGGGCAGGCAGATACCCTCCCGCTATAGAACCTACAACCATTCCCAGCATGATCAGCTTTTTTCGAGACATGATTGTTGCCATTCATTATTCAATTGATGCGCAATATCATTCATCATATACTCCCACCGTGAAAAAGCAATGCCTTATCAATGAATCTGCACTTACAGCAGGTTGTTGAGGCCCAGGAACAGCTGCACCAAGTACGCGCCCAGGATGGCCAGGCCCAGCAGGAAATGCGGGGTTCGCCAGGGAGAAATGGGACCTTTGATCTTCCGGGAGACGAGG
>MICJ01000115.1:0-14287 GCA_001830835.1 Syntrophobacterales bacterium GWC2_56_13
CGACCATTCTACTTTTTCCCGTTTCCGGGGGCGTCTGTCCAAAGAGGCGATGAACCGGATCAACAGTGTCGTTCTTCAGCAGTTCTCCCAGAGGGGGTTTGTCATCAATGAGGGTGTGGCCGTGGACGCCCGCCTGGTGCAATCCGCCAGCCATCCCATCAGCAACGAGGAGATCAAAAAGCAACGGGAGAAGAGAGAGACCCCGGAGGGGAAGTTGGACAAGAACGGGAATCTTCTTAAGTTCTCAAGGGATCTGGATTCGGACTGGACGGTCAAGAACAACACTTCTCATTATGGTTTGAAGGAGCACTCCTCCGTGGATACGAATCATGGGTTTATCCTCTCCACGGATCTGACGCCGGCCTCGGTTCACGACTCCGAAAAGATAGGCAACCTTAACCTTTTTCTCGTTTTCGAGAAAATCGGTCATGTTTGGGGTCAGGTCTTGCATTTTGCTGATACAGCTCCGCCCCCTGGATTACATTAAGAGTTCCAGCCTGGACGTTCTCGCCGTCGAGTTGTTCAATTCACTTTACCGTTACAATACGTTACCGCTTTGGCCCCGCGTTCTCGGAAGGGACGCCGTTCGTTTGCGCCTCTTCCCGCCGCACCTCTTCCCGCAACCGCCGGATCTCCAGTTCCAATTGTTCGTATTCCCTCATCTTCCTTCTGAGAAAGTGGTAGGTCATCCGGCTCTTCTCCTCGATGCCCCGGGGAGTCAGACAATACAGATAAGATATTTTATTGCTGGATTTCTTGAAGTTCTCCACCTTGACAAAGCCCTTCCGGATCAGGGCGTTGATGATGAAGTTCACCTTGCCGAGGCTGATCCCCAGCCGGGAGGAGAGCTCACGCTGGGTCATCTCGGGTGATCTGTTGATCTCCCGGAAGATGTGGAGCGCCTCTTCTTTTTCGAGATGATCGGAGGTTTGAACGGACATCCCTTGCCTCACTGCGTTCACTCTATGAACATGGCAGGTAGGTTTATCACATTGCTATCGAAAGTCAAGACCGAGTTTGGGGGGGGGTTGGGCCGTAATCCACCACCAACTTTTGGATGGACGGGTTTTGGTACATTTGGGACTCATTCTGTTCGTTCCTGGGCCGGTTATCCGCTTAAGAATGCCATGACGACCTCATGTTTTCCAAAGTTTGCCAAAACTCTTTGTGACGTGTCCGTCTCGGAACACACTTCCGCGACCGGTTGGAAAATTATGCCCCAAAAATCCACCGCTAACTCCACTCAATCTAAATGATTCCCTATCGTTATCACCCATAAACCGGCATCATCGCCATAATCCGGCGCCTGGCCTCCAAGTAAAGCTCAAGGGCGGGATGGCCCTTCACCAACCGGACGATCAGTTCACGGGATCTCTCAACAATCCTGCCCGGAATGTTGATGAACGAAAATCGAATCGCCTTCATCCGCCGGGATGCCCAGGAACCTCCCAAGACCAGACGCTTCATGATCGTGTTGAAGTTCATCGCTAAAATCATGATCCACCACCAAGCGGCATTCTCCCCAAAATCCCCCGATGGCAGCTGCCTGCCTGTCGTTCCCGCCGTTTCATCCCCTGCTGCTCCACTCGGCGTAGGATCCTACAAAACCCATCATCCTTCTGAACCTTCCCCAAATCCTCCACGCAGTCCCCACCCGCTATGTTCAACAACATCAGGGATAATACCTCTGCGCATCCGTCCAACCCCGTTGCTTCACCTGAAGATGACGCCCGATCAGCTCCGATAAGCCCGTCGCATGCAGCAAATCCAAGTATACTGGCAGTCTCGCCAGCCCCGTCATCCCTGTATCATGTCTCTCTTCTTCGTACTTGAATCCCAGAACCCCTTGTGACATACTCGTTTCACCTCGTTGATGATGGTTTTTGCTTGCACAAAAACTCTATCACCCTGTTTTATCAGGATCAACGAGGTTTTCTATTTTTTTGATGGTGGATCAAGGCGGGGGTCAGGTCTTGCGTTTTAGCGTTTTTCGGGGGGTCTGCACTATCTCACGCTGTCGCACCAATCAGGGTCATGTCTTCAATGACCGAATGCAAACGCCATTTCTTTAAATGCACATAGGCAACTGATTGACCGGCCTCCCTGTTACGAAGGGTGATTTCCTTATGCCAGCGGTTGAAATCCTCCTCGCCATCAACCTGAAAGATGAGAAGGACATTCTCCGGCAGCATGGGTGCCCTTTCTTCGTCTTCCATTAGGTAACGATGAAATTCGCTTGCCAACATCGCTGTGAATTTATTGTAATCACTCATCTTCTCTTCCTTTCAAAAATGCATCTTTGTAATGCTGCCAATTTTCGTTGATATCCCAATCACCGTATGTCAAAGCACTTTCAAATTGAAGGTTCAGTGGCCTTTTCGTTTGTTTTCCCATTATATCATACCGATCAACATGGGAATACCCATGTGCACAGCCGTAACGGATGGCTACCTTCCATTAAAAATCGCCCTATGCTTGCCGTCAAGTCTGAAAGAATAGATGAGACGATGCCTTGGCTCCAATAGTTCCGTATTCAGCGATGGATGCGAAGGATTTTTTTCAAAAAGCGCCTTGGCCTTTTTCCACTTCCTCAAAAGTCCATGGGTCCGAAGGTATATCTGAATATCCGCCCTGAGATCGATAATGACTGGCATAGCTTCCTATCTATAAACAGATGATTTCTTTAATCCTTCTTCCAGATCTTTCATGAAGTCGTCTTCATATAAACCGGTTGCCGCAAAATCGGCAAGAATCGCTTCAATCTTGGCCTTCTTGAAAGGTTTCAATTGAACTTTTTTCGCACTGACTCGCTCCAGGAGTTGCTCACGCTCCTTCAGTGTAAGATTTTCAATAAGCTCATACAGCGTTTCCATAGGGATTTCGATTTTTTTTGTAATCGTTTCCCTGAGTGTTATTCGTGGCATACGTTTATTACCTCCTTAATAAATCCCGGGGTCAGGTCTTTAAATTTAGCGTTTTGCATGGGGATGGCGCATACCTTTTTCACAAAGCGAATTGTTCCGTCCATGAAAAATATCGAGATGCAATGTTTTCAGGGCGGCGGCACAGGCTCCCGGATCAACAGGTTCCGCCCATTTTATCACATCCATGAGCTCGACAGGAAACTCCTGAATGATCTTGGAAATTTCCAAGGGCTCGACCCAGAGATCCTTCTGCCGAGCTTCGCCGAAGATCTCCGGCCAGGTAAAGGAAAACCGGCAAGCGATGGAGAGGATATCGGCCATGTCCTTCGGTTCCCGTCGGGAGAGGGCGCACAGCTTGTTAGACAGGATGTTCCGCCAGTGGTCGATGCGGTGATAAAATTCCGCTTCCTGAAAATCGCCGTAGTGAAACGCCACGTCGTTGATGAAATCGATCTTGAGGGGCATGTCGCCATCACGAGCCAGGATCCGGACGAAGTCGTCCGCGGCGGTTCCGGTCTCGAATTCAATCAAGCCCCGGCGCAGGGCCTCCAGGGCCTTTTTGACCTGATCCCGGAAATCGACCGCCTGATTGACGAAAAGATCGAGGTCGTCCGAATAGCGGTGATGGAGGTAATGACGGCCGAGCGCCGTCCCACCCGTAAGATAGAACGCGGTATTCGCCTGCCTAATCAGCGCCAGGACCCTGTCCATGAAGGGGTAGATCTTAGTCGAATAGAACGTTTCGGGCATAGAGGTAGCGGTCCCTGAGGCTTGCGGGGTGGATTCCTTTCAGCACGGGCTCGCCGAGCGCCTCCCGGAGACGGTCCGGAGGGATGAGATTCAGCAGGGTGTACCAGTCGTAAGTCATCAGCAGCCGGCGATACAGGTTGATCCGGTCGATGTGGCCCACCCGGTCGATCTCGCCGTGGAGCAAGCGGCGGATCTGCTCCGGCTCCACATCCGCATCCCAGTAAATTTTGGGGGTCAGGTCTTTAAATTTAGCGTTTTGCGTCATGGCGCTTGATCACGTGGCTCACGGTTGTAGCAAATTCAATGCGCAGCGGCCGTGCCATAGGGGTTTTTTAGGGGTCAGGTGCGGGGAAATAGGTATCTGTCCTATTTTTCCTGGCGGGTGGAGAAGGTTTCGTCGAGGCCGACTTTCCAGGCGCCCCCCTCGCGGAACATCTTGAGGATCGCGTCATGCTCGGATTTCTTGTAGCGGATGGCAATCTCGGCCCGGTCCTTTTTGATCTCGCCCATGGTCCATCTGCTCTCTTTTAGGACCATCGTCGGGTCGAACTGGGAGAGGTAGGCCCCCCAGTATTCCCGGGCGATCTCGCCCCCTTTTTCGAAGTCCGTCCGGATCTGCTCTTCGGTATCGTCGCGGCCGGCCTTGCCGAGGGCCTTCCCGACGCTCTTGACGACGTTTCGCCGGGTCTCGGCGGTCAGCCCGCCCCAGAGGGTGGCGTAATCCCTTGTCGCCATGTTCTGAAAGGCGGATTCCGCCGCGGTGAGGATGTCGTCGATATCGGCGCCTGTATCCGCGGCCCGCAGCACTGCGGGAACCGCCAGGCAAAAGAAGAGGGCGATGGCCGGTAAAAAGATTTTAAAGGAATGGCTTCGCTTCACGAGCAAGACGATAATGGGTGCTGTCGCTTAGACCCCTTCGACAGGGTCAAGAGTGAACGCCCGGGGGGAGATGGGACGACATCTGTCCAAAAGCACTACCCCTGCCATGGCCTGTTCGTCAAACCATGACAGGGGTTTTTCTTTGTAACCGGCGTGCTCTAATACGCCGTAAGACAATTCACAGTCAAGGGGCACAGAAAAGCTCGAACACAGGCCGAATGTTTTTTCAACCTGCCGTACAATTCGATTAATGACCTGCGGTAGTATGGTGTACGGTAGTTGTCTCCGTTGTGCTTCCTGTGGCCGCAGTGACAGCAGCCACGGCTACGGCTGCCACGACAACACCGACAGCGATCGTACCGGCCGTGATCCCGGCTGCGGCGCCGGCGCCGGCTGCGGCGCCTGCTCCCGCGGCGCCTGCTCCCGCGGGCGCCGCCGCTATTGCCTGAAAGGGAATCGCAAGCGCCAGAACAAACATGACCGCTAAACCAAACACGCATTTCCTGAACCTTCTCATAATGAACCTCCTTGTCTATTTGTGCTGCGCAACTGCGTTTATTGATAATCCCGAAAAAAAGTCCTCTCAAAGAGACCGTCTGGTCTCAATTTCCGCGCAAAGATGTAGATGATTTTGTCTCCGAACAACCATCTCTATGGCCATAGGCCAAAAATCAACAATTTCTTTCTATAACGCCTTTTTACCTATGTCAAGAAATTTTTTTGAAATTTTTCACGAGGCCCGTCATGGCGCCTTCTCTCAATAGAGCGCCATGACCACGCCGGCGGCGACTGCTGCGTTCATCAGGATCTGCGTGATGTCGCGGAACTCCCGGAGCCAGGCAATGCGCTCCACCTTATCCGGCACGACGATCGTGTCGCCCGGTTCGATGGGCTGGGTCTCTTCGCCGTAGTTGGCCAGCTCCCAGCGATTCCGGGAAGGACTCCAGTCTAAAAGCCCGCGCGCCAGCTTCCGGGCCGAACCGTCCACCTTCATTACGAAGATGTTGTCCGTATCGGCGTTGCGGGAGTAGCCCCCCGTCCGGCTGATGTAGTCCTGGTAGGTCATCTTCTCCGAATAGATGTAGCTCCCCTGCGACATGACGGCCCCGGCCACATTGACGACGCTGTTCTTCTGGGGGATTAAGAGGGTGTCCCCATCCTCCAACTCGATGTCATACTCGCTTCCTTTGAGCAGTCGGAGATGGGCAAGGTGGATCGTCATCCGGCCGGTGGCTTTGAGTTTCTGCAGGGATTCGACGAATTTCTGTTTCTGTTCCAGCACGATTTTCTTTGCCGCTACCTCTTCCGCGGAAAGAGCAGTGGAAATCCCGGTATCGGAGAGGAGTTCCCGCTCCATACGTTCCGCCATATCCTGGAGACCCTTCTGCTGGAGTTCCCGAACCCGCTCCCGCGCGAAGAAAGCGCCGCGCAGGTAGGCCGTATCCTTATAGCCGCCCACCCGCTCGAGGAGCGAGGAAAGGCGTTCTCCCTTTTTGACGATGTACCGGCCGGGGAACTTGACCTCGCCCCGGACGGTCACGAACCGTTCCGTCCGCCAGTCGGGAATGCGCTTCACGAACAGACGGTCGTAAGACTGGAGGCGCACATTCTGGCCGGCGTCGCCGGCGAAGGCCCCCCTCAAGTTCAGGTTCTTCTGCTCGTACTTCACACCGCGGCCGTTATCCGTGATCATGGACGTCAATTCGGCGTCATCGAGGTAGGCCTCCTCCTTGATGTTTCCGGCTGCAAAAACGAGGTCCCGGATGGTCATCCCCTCCGTCAGCTGGTACTGCCCCGGATGGCGAACCTCGCCCTCGATGGTCACTAACTTTTCCGGCCTGTACTCCTGGATGTGATGAACCACGAGGCGATCCTTGTTCTGCAGGACGATGTTGTCCCGGTCTCGCTCGGCCAAGGCCTGAGAGAGATCCACGGTCAGCATGGTCGCTTCCCGGGTCTTCGGGTCGGTCCGGAAGATGTGGGCGAGGTTCAGGTAGGCGTTGAAGTTCGGTCCTCCGGCCATGAAGAGGGCGTCTTTGACGCGCATGTTCTTCTGGAGCGGGTATTTCCCGGGATTGCGGACCTCGCCGCTCACGGCGATGTCCGGCTTGGTCTGGAAGTCCCACTGTCGGAAGATGTAGATCTCGTCGGAGGGCTGAAGCGCCAGGTCCTCGGCCGGCGTTTTCTTAAGGATCGCCTCGCCCAGCTTGAAGGAGACGATCGCCGGCGTCATCTCCGGTTTTTTAAACCGCTTGACGAAGGCGTAGGAAAGATCCGTCTCCGGCTGCAGGTCTCTCTCTGTGACCACCTCTGAGATGCGCAGACCCGTTTGGAACTGGTACTTCCCCGGCCGCTTGACGTTGCCGAAGAGATAGACGGCGTTCACATCCTCGTCGACCACGGGGAAGACGCGGACCCGGTCGCCGTCCTGGAGGATAAACGGGTCCTTGCGGGCCTTCATGGCATCCAGGGAGGTATCCAGAACGACCCGCTCCTGGTTATTGGCATAACGCTGGACTTGGATCTGCCCGCCGTAGGCGGATGTTTTAAGGCCTCCTGCCAGCTCCAGGGCCTTCAACAGGGAGGTGTCCTTTTTCAGTTCATAAACGGCAGGGACTTTCACATCGCCGTAGATGGCTACGGTGGCCTCCGGTTTGGGGACGAAGATGACATCCCCCTGCTGGAGGCGGAGGTCTCGAGACTTGTCTCCGGCAAGGAGCAGGTCGTACAGGTCAAAGGCGCTGACCACCGTATCGTTGCGCTTGAGCTGGATGTTCCGCATGGAGCCTGACTGCACGGGGAGCAGAACCTCTTTTTCCGACTGGGCGCCTTTATACCGCTCTTCCGCGAAGATATGCTGCCGCAGAGTGTAGTCCCTCTCCTGACTTTCCACGGTGATTTCCAGTTTCCGCAATTCCTCTTCGAGCTGACGGACATCGAGCTTCTCGTAATCCTTCGTCTGCTCCGCCTGCTCCTTGTCCATCTTGATCTTCTCGATGAGCTGTTTGAGGTTGGCGTACTTCTCTTTCCGCACATCGACAACCTCCAGGCTCTCCACTTCCTTCTGCAACTGCTCCCCGTCCAGTTCCCGGACCCGCTTGATCACGTCCTCCGACTGGCGCTCCTCCTTGAGGATGGCCAGAAGCTGCATGAGCGTGGAATACTGAGCGGTTTTTGCGGCGCTTTTGGGCGCCACGGTCAGAGCCGTCGTCGTTCCCTTCTTCAACCTCTCCATCAATTGGCGGACATCGATGTTCTCCTGCCGGAGCTTCTCCCGGTACCATTCGTCGAGGAGGGACTTCACCTCCGGGCCGCCCGAGTAGATCAGCGCGTTCAGGATCGTATCGAAGGCGCTGACCGTGTAGGCGCCGGGCTGCTTCACCGCCCCGACGACGAACACGGTGATGCTGCGCAGCGCTCCCATCGTAACGCTGGCGGTCACGCCGAGGACTGATTCGACCTCCTTGCGGATGACCTCGACGAGCTGCTTGAAGGTCAGGCCGGCGACATGGATGCTGCCGACCTGGGGGATATAGACGCTGCCGTTGCGCTGAACGGTCAGGGTGTAGGTCTCATTCAGCCGCCCCCAGACGTTTACCACAATGGTATCATCGGGGCCGACGATATAGTCCGCCGTGACGGGCATGTTCGCGGGCGGGGTGAACGACGCCGGACCGGCGGAGAAGAGCTGCTGCCCGAAGACCTTCAGCTCCTCGGGGGGCAGGATCCCCTTCTCCCGGATCAGGGACTCGATGGTCGGAAAGGCGACGGTAACCCTCTCCGGGGTAGCGGTCGTCGCCGGCGCAGTAGTCTCCTCCATCGCGGCCCCGGCCGGCTTTCTCGGATCGGCCGCCGGCGTTTTCGTCGTCGGGATCCGGCTTCGCAGCTCCGGATGGCTCTGGAGGTATTTTTCGATATCCTGCGCCCCCTTGTCCTGTGAGAACAGGGGCGTGGCGATTAAAACCAGGATGATGCCCAGGAACAAAATCGTTTTCTTCATGAATTCCTCTCGTTAAATGCATTCCTGGGGACAGATTTCAAATCTGTCCCCGAGTTCCCAAGGGTCTCAACACGACAGCCTTTCGCCTATGTATTTCGCAGGCGCATGGATTTCCGCAGGTTCGCCAGGCGCTCCGGGTCCTCCCGCGTCTTGAGATTTTTCACGTATTCCATGAAAAAAGCAAGAAATATCGCAATGAAAAAGGCCACTACGATCGAGATCATGCAGATCTGCGCGCGCTTCGGCTTGAATTTCCGCTCCGGGACGAAGGACGGGTCAATGACGATGAAGCTGTAATACCTCTGGATCTTGGCGAGGGTCTCCTTCTCGATCTGCTTGGCGATCAACTCGTAGAGCCTGTTCTTGAGGAGCGGGTCGGTCGTCTTCGCGAGTTGCTGGGAGAGGTGAACCTGCTGGGCGGCCGCGTCCTCCAGGGTCTGTCGCCGGAGGAACTCGCTCAGGCCGACGATGTAATAATTAAGGATCGTCTGGGCCATCCGGGGGTCCTCCGATTCAAAGCTGATCCGCATGACGTTTTGCTTCTTGTCCGGTTTCACGCTCAGCATTGCCTGGATGGCCTTGTAGGCATCCTCGAACTTGGGCGGCTTCACCTTCTCCTTCCATTTTTTGTTTTCGGCATCCCATGACTTCTCGAAGAGAAAGGGCATCAGGTCGTACTTCCGGACGATGGAGTTGGTCAGATCCCGGCTCTTCAGGACGACGTCGAACTGCTCGAGGGAACCGGTCGCGCCGATCCCCACCTCGGAGGCGATCATGGCGCCGAAACCTCCCAGGGCGGAAAGTGCGCCGCCCCCTTTTTCCTGGGTGGTGGGGGCGATGGTGGCCTCCGAGCGGTAAACGTCCGGCATGCGCAGGCTGATAACAACCGCGGCGATCCCCGCTAAAACGACGACCGAGAATATCATGACCTTGTGCTTGAGAAGAACGATGAAGAGGTCCAAGAGGTTGATCTCATCCTCATCGACGGTCATGCCGGGGACATAATCAGGGATCGGCGGCCTCGCCGGAGAGGTTTCTTCAGTGATCGGCATATTCGTCTCTTTCTGCATACAGCTCCGCTCTCTCGATTACACCGGCGTGACAACGCCGAAGGCAATCACTGAATGCACTTTGTGTGATTATACAGGTTTTGCGACATAAACAGCCGGGGATGTTCTTGCAGACCCGGCCCCGAGATTTCCTGTGTTGAAACGAGATAACTGTTATCAACTAACGCCAATCATCCCTATTGTCAACTGTTTATTTTTCTATAAGCAATCATTTCAAGAACATACATGTAGGGATAGCAGGGCCCGTGTTGTTTTAGACCATCGCCGCGCCTGCAACCTGCTGTTATTTCTGGCAGGCCGGGCAGAACCAGGTCCCCCGCCCGCCCATCTTCGCGCGCTCGATCCTGCCGCCGCAGCGGCTGCAGGGCTCTGCTTCCCGCGAGTAGACCTCCAGATGGTCCTGATTCGTGCCGCTCACGCCGAAGAGATCCCGCCAGTCGGAGACCGTCGTCCCCCGGCACTCCACGGCCCTGGGGAGGACCACCGCGGCCGCCCGCTCCACCCGCCGCCATTCGGCCGGCGACAGGCTGCCCGCCGGCCTCCGGGGATCGACGGCCGCCTCATGGAGGATCTCGCAGGCGTAGATGTTGCCGATCCCGGCGATAAGCCGCTGATCCATCAGGAAGGATTTCACCGGCAGTCGCCGCGTCCGGGCGATCTCCCTGAGCCGCCGCGCGGGAAGGCCTTCCAGCGGATTCTGAATGAGCGCCCCGGGGACCTTCTCAGGCCGGACGCAGAAAATCGCGAAACGCCGCGGATCGATCAGGACCAGCCTCCCCCGGGGAAAGGAGACGACCAGGCGGCTGTAAGGGGGCAGGGATGCGCCGTCACCCTGCCAGAGGAGCCTGCCGGTCATCCGGAGGTGCAGCACCGCCTTCAGGCCGCCATCCAGGTCGATCTCGATGAACTTTCCCCGGCGGGTCACCGCCGCAACCCGCCTCCCGGCCAATGCCTCCATCTTCCCCAGGCGGGGATCGAGGATCTCGACGTTCAGGATCTCCTTGCCCGGGAGGATGGCGTTCAACTGGCGGCAGAGGGTCTCGACCTCGGGTAGTTCGGGCATCAGCTATCCTTTCCATTTTATTGTATCAGAAAATTGAAGGACAAACCAAATTTCCTTAGCCGGAATCATGAGTTCTTGTCGCCGTCTTATCGGTATCCGAGGTTCCGATTACATATTTCATCCATTATTTCAATATATTGACCCATGCAGACGGCGTCTCATTCCCGTCTGCGTCACTCTTTCCTGCAATGACCGGAACTCACTGTTCATGTCCTGACTGGCCCCCCATGGAAATTCATTTGCGATATCTGATGGTTATCATTCCGGCACGGATCTTTCTTAAGAAGGGTCTCGAGGAAAAAGCGGCATGGCTGTTAAAAAGGAGCAAACAACGATTCTGACAGGGATCATCATCCCGGCGGACTGGAACAACCGCCATGAGGTGATCGCCGCGGCGCTCGCCACGGCCGACGAAAAGGAATACCGGATCGGCGGCAACAAAAAGGGCCGGGAACTCCTGAACCTCCTCCAGCGGCAGGTGGAAGTGATCGGATCTATCGCCCAGGATGGGAAGGGCCGGACGGTCATCACCGTCAAGCGCTATATCGTCAAGTAAACACTCTCGTTATGGCCTTACGGCAAGTGTGAAATAATCTATTGACAGTCCTTTTCAAAAGGAGTAGAGCGACGTGGAAAATCAACGGGATGGCGAGATATTAGGAAGATAGTGACGCCGGTGCGGCGTTCTACCGAGCATGACAATGAAGGAGGCATATAAAGATGGAAAGCGAGACTCTTTTCGTTGAGGAGGCGGAACCTCCAGGTTGTTTGACCGGCTCTGTCGGTCTGAAACAGTACAACGATCTTTTTGGTACGTCCCTGAACACCTTTCAACCCCCCGCCGTGTTTCCGGCCGGGCCGGTTCCCAGGTTGGCCGCTTTAATCAACAGCCGGGCGCGGGCCTTCCGGAAGCGTTTTTTCCCGCACACCACCCCCAAGGAATGGCAGGACTGGCATTGGCAGCTCCGCAACCGCATCTGCGATTTGGAGACCCTGGGCAGGATGATCCGTCTGTCGGAGGATGAACGCCACGCGATGAGCGGCCAGGCCGGCTCTCTGCCGCTGTCGATCACCCCCTACTACGCGAGCCTCCTCGACCCGTGGAACCCGCGGCAGGCCCTGCGCCGGACGGTCGTTCCCACCGTGCATGAGCATTTCCGCAGCAGCGGCGAGGCGGACGACCCGCTCCACGAGGATGAGGACAGCCCGGTTCCCGGGATCGTCCACCGCTACCCGGACCGCGTTCTGTTTCTGGTGACGGGGATCTGCTCGACCTACTGCCGCTACTGCACCCGCTCGCGGATGGTCGGCCACCGCGGCAACCACTGCCAGAGCGCCGAGCAGTGGGAAAGGGGCATCGCGTACATCGCATCGCACCCGGAGATCAGGGACGTCCTCCTCTCCGGCGGCGATCCGCTGACCCTGGCCGACGAACAGCTGGAATGGCTGCTCGCGCGCCTGCGGCGGATTCCCCACCTGGAACTCATCCGGATCGGCACCAAGGCGCCGGTCGTCCTCCCGCAGAGGATCACACCCGCCCTGGTGAAGATGCTCAAGCGATACCACCCCCTCTGGATCAGCATCCATGCGGCCCATCCGGACGAGCTGACCCCGGAGACAGCCCGGGCCTGCATGCGCATGGCCGACGCAGGGATCCCGCTCGGAAGCCAGACGGTGCTTCTTTCCGGAATCAACGACGACGTGGAGACGATGAGGCGCCTCGTCCACGGCCTGCTGAAGATCCGGGTCAAGCCCTACTACCTCTACCAGTGCGACCCGATCCCCGGCTCCTCCCATTTCCGGACCCCGGTCGCCAAAGGGCTGGAGATCATCCGGGGCCTGAGGGGATTCACCACCGGCTACGCGGTGCCGACCTACGTCATCGACGCCCCCGGCGGCGGCGGCAAGATCCCGCTCCTGCCCGAGTACGTCATGGGACAGGAGAACGGCGATCTCCTCCTGCGCAACTACGAGGGTAAGATCTACCATTATCCGGACTGCCCCCCGGCGGAAGGCGTCATCCATTGAAAATCGGCATGACATACGACCTGAGGGATGATTACCTGGCCGAGGGGTACGGAGAGGAAGAGACGGCGGAGTTCGACCACCCGACGACGATCGCGGCGATCGATGGCGCCCTGCGCGAGCTGGGTTGCGAGACGGACCGGATCGGCCACATCCGGGCGCTGGCGAAGCGACTGGTCGCGGGCGAGAGGTGGAACGTCGTCTTCAATATCGCCGAGGGGCTCCGGGGGTTCGGCCGCGAAGCGCAGGTCCCGGCGCTCCTGGACGCCTACGACATTCCCTATACATTTTCCGACCCGCTGGCGCTTGCACTCACCCTCCACAAGGGGATGACGAAGCGGGTGATCCGCGACCTCGGGATACCGACGCCCGCTTTCGCCGTCGTCGAATCCGCGGAGGAGATCGCCGGGGTGGCGCTGCCCTTTCCGCTCTTCGCCAAACCGGTCGCGGAGGGGACGGGGAAGGGGGTGACCGCCGCCTCGAAGATCGCCGACCGGACGGAGTTGGAGCGCGTCTGCCTTTTGCTTCTTGACACCTTCCGCCAGCCCGTTCTCATCGAGACCTTCCTTCCCGGACGGGAGTTCACCGTCGGGATCATCGGGACCGGCGCGGAGGCGTTCGCGCCGGCGGTGATGGAGGTCCACCTCACCGAAAAGGCCGAGCGGGAGGTCTATTCTTATATCAATAAGGAGGATTGGCACGGCCGGATCGAATACCGCCTCGCCGCGGACGGGATGGCGCGGCTGGCCAAAAAAACGGCGCTTGCCGCCTGGCGGGGTCTCGGCTGCCGCGACGGGGGGAGGATCGACCTGCGCGCCGACGTGGACGGAATTCCCCAATTCCTGGAGGCGAACCCCTTGGCGGGACTCCGCCCCGACCACTCGGACCTCCCGATCCTCTGCGAGCTCGCGGGGATGCCCTACCGCGAGCTGATCGCCGGGATCATGCGCTCCGCACTGAAACGCATCCGGAGCGCCTCATGAAAATCGCCGTCCTCCACGGGGAAGTGGCTGAAGATGCGAATCGGGACGAGAAGGATGTCCTCGTACAGGTCGATTTCGTCTCGCAGGGCCTCGCCGCCCTGGGCCATGAACCGGTTGCCGTACCCGTTTCTCTGAATCTCGAAGAGACCGCACGGACGCTCGCCGCCCTCCGCCCCGTGATTGCCTTCAATCTCGTGGAGTCGCTCTCGGGAAAGGGCGGTTTGATCCACATCGTCCCCGCCCTTTTGGACGCCCTGAAAATTTCCTACACCGGCGCGGGCACGGAGGCGATGATGCTGACCTCGAACAAGATCCTCGCCAAGAAATGGCTTGGCGCCGCCGGCCTCCCCACACCGCCCTGGTTTACCGCCTCAGAAATGCATGAGAATCTGCAGGTCGCCGGACCCTGGCTCGTCAAATCGGTCTGGGAGCACGCCTCCATCGGCCTCGACGAGGATTCGGTCATCGCCGATGCGGACCGGGAGAAGATCCTTGTGGAGATGGAGAAGCGCCGTTCATCGCTGGGCGGGGAATGCTTGGCCGAGGTCTTCATCGACGGCCGGGAGTTCAACCTTTCGCTCTTGGCAGGGGGG
>MICJ01000115.1:14319-15715 GCA_001830835.1 Syntrophobacterales bacterium GWC2_56_13
CCGTTTCGACGCCTACCCGCGGGGAAAGGTCCGGGTCGTCGGCTACCGCTCCAAGTGGGAGGAGGGCTCCTTCGAGTTCAACCACACGCCTCGGTCCTTCGAATTTCCCGAGACAGACGCCCCCCTGCTCGCGCGCTTGAAGGAGCTTGCCCTCAAGTGCTGGAGACTCTTCGACCTCCGGGGTTATGCCCGCGTAGACTTCCGCGTCAACCGGGAGGGCCGCCCCTGGATCCTCGAAGTGAATGCAAATCCTTGCCTTTCGCCGGACGCCGGCTTCCACGCAACGATCCTTCAGGCGGGCCTGAACTTTACGGAGGTGCTCCGACGGATCATCGCCGACATTGGTCATGGAAATAATACGCTGTCGGAATGAGACCTTTGAAAATTGGCTTCATTTGCGCTCATAAATCTTTTTCGACCATGCGCGTCCTTGCTTCACTGCCGGGAAAAAACTCGCGCTAAAGCGCTCAGACAGTTTTCCCGGCAGCCGCTCCGCTGCGACGGCATGGTGCCCGAAAAACCTTTAAATCGCGCTGCATGAAACCAATTTTCATCGTTTTTCAATGCTGTTGGAATATGGAAAATAGAATCGTTTACCGCGAGGAGGTGAGGCCGGATGACCGGGAGGCGGTCGGCCGGCTTGTCCACGCCACCGGTTTCTTCTCGGAGGAGGAGAGCGGCATCGCCGTGGAACTCGTAGACGAGCGGCTGGCGAAGGGCGAGGCGAGCGGCTACCTCTTTTTATTCGCCGAAGAAGAGGCCCGCCTGTTAGGCTACGCCTGTTTTGGCCCGATCCCAGGCTCGCTCCACAGTTGCGATCTCTACTGGATCGCCGTAGACCCGAACGAGCAGGGGAGGGGCATAGGAAAGAAGCTCCTGGCCGAATCGGAGCTGCTCATGGCGGAGCGCGGGGCAAGGCGGGTTTATGCCGACACCTCTTCCCGCCCCCAGTACGAACCGACCCGTGCCTTCTACCTTGCCTGCGGCTATCGGCAGGAGGCCTTCCTCCCCGATTTCTACGCCCCAAGCGACGGGAAGGTGATCTTCGTCAAGCTCCTTGTTTCTTAACTCGGGGACAGATTTCAAATCTGTCCCCGAAAGGAGTTGTTCCCCCTTTTTAACTGCTTGCCTCGTTCCATGGAAAATGGTAATGGCTGCCATTGCCTCCGGACCGGGGAAATTCTTCTGATCTCCCCGGTCCGCGGGGAGAATATCGCATTTTATGAACTCGGGGACAGATTTCAAATCTGTCCCCGAAGAAGGAAGGATCAGCGCCATGAGGTTCATTCCGAAAGAGGAAAAATTTTTTAACATGTTCGAGGAACTGGCCGGCCGGATAGAGGCCGGGGGCAAGCTATTCCTGGAGCTGGCGGAGAGCGGCGCCTACAGCGAGTCG
>MICJ01000115.1:15725-16527 GCA_001830835.1 Syntrophobacterales bacterium GWC2_56_13
GCCTCAAGGAGATCGAACACGAGGCGGACGTCATCACCCACCGGACCTATGAGAAGATGCACACGACCTTCCTCACTCCGCTCGACCGCGAGGACATCCACAACCTCACCAACAAGATGGACAGCATCCTCGACATGACGGAGGCGTCCGCCGCCCGCATCCTCCTCTACCGGGTGAAAGAGCTGGCCCCGGCGCTCATCGAGCAGGCCAAAATACTCAATGAGACGATCGGAAAGGTCAAAACGATCATCCACGCCCTCAGAGATATGAAAAACGCCCCGCTGATCCTCCGGACCTGCGTCGAGATCCACACGCTGGAAAACGCAGGGGATGTGGTCCTGCGGGCGACGATGGCCCACCTGTTCGAAAATGAACGGGACGTCCGCGAACTGATCAAGTGGAAGGAGATCCACGAGCGGATCGAAGAGGCGATCGACGTCTGCGAGGACGTCTCCAACATCGTGGAGGGGATCGTCCTGAAAAATGGCTGATCTGGCTCTGGTCATCTTCCTCGTTCTTCTGGCGCTGGTCTTCGATTTCATCAACGGCTTTCACGACGCCGCGAACTCTATCGCCACCGTCGTCTCGACCCGCGTTCTCAAACCCCATTACGCCGTTCTCTGGGCCGCGTTCTTCAACTTCATCGCCGCATTTTTCTTTGAAACCAAGGTCGCCACCACCATCGGGAAGGGGGTCGTCGACCCCGGGGCAATCACCCTGACGGTCGTGGCCGCCGGCCTTTTCGGCGCGATCGTCTGGGACCTTATCACGTGGTGGCTGGGACTCCCCTCCTCATCGTCGC
>MICJ01000116.1:0-15877 GCA_001830835.1 Syntrophobacterales bacterium GWC2_56_13
GTCTGGTCAACTTTACTTACGAAATCAGCGGCGTTACTGTGAACGGCAGCAACCAGGCCGTGATCCAATTCCAGATCAAGAAGGACGGGACGGCGGTCACATTTGACGGCGCCGGCTCAACCGCTTCTTCGGCCCCTGCGGGCGCAGTACTGTCCGGCTTCTCCGGCAGCCCGAGCTTCTTACTGGCCTATGCAGACGGCATAGACACCACGGTGGATTTCAACAACAAGGGAGTAGCGGCAGCCCAACCGCTTTCAGTATCAATCGCTTACCTGCTGGCTGCCGGCAACACCAGAGGCACTATTACAGGTCCGGTGAGCGGGGTTTACACGGCCACCATTACGGCAGCAGCGTACAATTTCCCCGTTGGTTCCAAGATGCGCACCGTGGCCCTGCAGGGCTATTTCACACAGGTTGCCGGCACGGGCGGCATAGCGGCTGATGCAGCCCGCCATACCTTGTCGGTCGTCAAGACTGTCACCGGGGATACCGCCAGGCGCAGCGTCATTGATCCGGCCAAGTGCGGTCAATGCCACGAGTGGTTTGAAGGACATGGCGGCAACCGCAATATAGGCAAGGAGACTTCTTCTACGGATACCAACGTGTGCGTCCTCTGCCACAACCCCAATCTGAGCAGCAGCGGCAAGACCGTCAACCTCGCCTATCCTGAGGATTCCAACGATCTCAAGGTATTGATCCACGGTATTCACGGTACGGCAAAGCGGGATTATCCGTTCGAATTCGTTCGTATCCGCAGCGGAAATACCTACTTCTTTACCTTCGGTTATATTGACTCCGAGTCTTATGACAGCGCCACCGACGCCTTCACGGAAGGCAACTTGATCGGTTACGCGGGAGTAAACCCGGATCCTACGGTTATACACTACCCGGGCATCCTGCAGAACTGCGAGACCTGCCACAAGGCAGGCACCTACGCATCTGTGCCTTCCGGCGCGCTTAATACTACCGTTTGGACAACCGACGGCGCCAATGCTACGACCGCAGCGGTCACGGCAGCGCGCGCTACTGTGCCCAATGCAACCGACAGGGTTACCACGCCTTTCGCCTCAGCCTGTCTGGCGTGTCACTTCAGTGACGCCGCCATAGCACATGCGAGCGCTAACGGCGCCTCTGTGGGCTGGGTTACTGCGGGCAACCCGACGAGAACCCCTGCGGTGCGCGGCACCGCCAACGTAGCCGCCGACGAACAGTGCGTTGTTTGCCACGGTTCCGGCAAGGCATTTGACGTGACCGTCGTTCACGAATAGACGCCGGTTAATCGTGGTATAAGCAACAAGGGGGGGACGGCGAACAACGCCGCCCCCCCCTTGTTTTTAAACATCAGATGGATTATCCTCCTTAGCGCTTTTTGGGGGTTAAGTGGTTATAAAGGAGAACGTCTATAATGAAAAGATGGTTACTGGTGATATTTATTCTTGTTTTTTCTGTGTCCTGCTCAAAAGGGAAGGAGGGCGCGGGCGATTATGTGGCAAAGATCGGAGATGTGACATTGACAGAGGAAGACGTGCGGGTCAGGTTTAAGAACCTTCCCCCTTCTGCAATGCAGTTATTTCAGGGTCCCGATGGCATGAAAGTTTTTGTTGATGAACTGGTTAAAAGGGAGCTTCTCTATCTTGCTGCAAAAAAGAAGGGGATTGAGCAGAACGAAGAGGTCATAAAAAAGCTTTCCGATACCCGAAAGGACATCGTCGTAGCGTATTTCGTGGATCAAGAGATTAAAACCGCTGCAATGGTTACCGAAAAGGACGTTAAGGATTATTACGACTCTCATAAAAATGAATTTACGCGGAAAGACAAGGTGACTGTTAGCCAGATCGTGGTCAAGACGGAAAATGATGCTAATAAAGTGTTGGAGAAATTGAAGAAGGGTGAGGATTTCGCAAGTGTCGCCGCTGAAGTCTCACTGGACCGGGCCGCTGCCAAGGCCGGCGGGAATTTGGGAACGTTCAGCCCATCGACAAAGAACACACTGAATCCGAAGCTTCAAGAGGTGATTTTCAGGCACGGCAAGGGTGAAATAAGCAACCCGATATCCTTGAAGGATGGAGTGCATGTCCTCAAAATCACCGACATTGTGGGCACCATTCTGAAATTCGATCAGGTGAAGGTGGCCATTTCTCGCAAAATAAAGGCAGAAAAGCGAAAGACGGCTTTCAATAAAGTCCTGGAAAGCTCCATGAAATCCTATAAATTGGATATCAATAAGAAAGCCGTTGAGAAGCTAACGATATCCGGGGTCTCTTCAGGCTCTTCTAAATTTTCCGCCGGCCATCAATAAATGGTCCCCTATCTAAGGCCGCAGGAATTGGAGACCGTCTGGAATAAGTTGGAATCGGGGTCCTGCGCCCGCTTCCTTTCCCTTGCTGAGAAAAACTGGATCGCTCTGTTCAAGGCGGTGGGAAGGCGTGATGCCGGTGCCATGGTCCTTTTAGAAAACGTGCAGCGGATGGATCCTGCGCCGTTCCGATTCTTGGTGGCTTCCGGAATGGTGGGCTCCCTGATGCAGGGTGACCGGGAAGGATCCCTCCGTCTATGGAATGCTTACCGATCCCACCTCTTCGAAACCCGGCAACCGGATCTGTTCTTTCGTCTGCTCACTGCCGAGAGTATGATACTTCATTAACGTTGATCCGGCTCAACGCGGGATCGGGTAGGGGCAGAATCTTTTTGATGCGGGAGGGGCGTTATGTTCAAATCTTTGACTGCCCGGGCCATCATCCCGGTGACTATCTCCGTGACGGGTTTTGTGATCGTCTGCTGCATCCTTCTCTATTCGATCATGAAGACGGATATGACGAACGATGTGATCCGATACGAAACCAACCAGGCCCAAACCATCGTCAAGTCCACCCGCTACGCCATGCGCCACGACGACCGAGAATCCCTGGGCAATATCATCAACAACATCGGCACTCAGGAGGGCGTGGAACACGTGCGCATTTTCAACAAGAGGGGGCTCATCATGTTTTCCAGCGCCCCCGGTGAGGTGGGGAAGCTTCTGGACAAGAACGCCGCAGGCTGCATCGAGTGCCACAGGGGGCCGGTTCCCGCCGCCACCCTGGGCGATATGCAGCAGGCCCGCCGCTTCTTCAACGAAAAGGGGAAAGACGTTATCGCCATTACCGCCCCCATCAACAACGAGCCGGCCTGCTATCAGGCCGCCTGTCATGTCCATAAGGCGGAACAGAAAATACTGGGCACCCTGGATATCGGTCTCTCCGCCGCGCCCCTGGTCAACAATCTTGCGGTCATGAGAAGCCGAATGGTCATATTCAGCGTCATGGTTCTGCTGGTCACGATCGGCGGCGTGGCGGCCCTGCTCAGGCGGTATGTCTTCATCCCGCTGAAATCCCTTGTCGATTTTACCGAGAAGACCATTCAGGGGATTGATCAGGAAATCCCCCCCGGTGGAACGGAAATTGAAAAACTTTCAGGAAATATCAGAAGTGTTGTCAGAGAGTTGAACAGCATCAGGCGGGAAAACGCAAAATGGAAAAAGGGGGAGTAAATCGTCTGGAGGGAGAAAGGGAAACGCCCGACTTCAGAGAAAAGCACGACCGACTCCGGAGGGAAACGCTCGCCAATATCCGTAAACTCCAGAGAAAGATTACGATAGAGCTCCTGGCCGCTGCCCTCTTTCTTCTTTTGAGCATCGCGGCGCTGAGCGATTTTGCTTTTTTCCCCTCTTTTCATGAAAATATCACGGCGGTTCTGGGCAGCCCACCTTCCATAAACATGATCAGTTCCGTACTCCTCCTTTATGTATTTTCCGCCATCCTCCTCATCTTGTCACGGATGATGAGCGGCTCCGGCAAATACGGCGGTATTGGCCATGTAGGTTATCTGGCCGGATTTTATTTTTTCTACCATTTTTCAGGCAAACTTCCGGAGAACTTCTGGGCCGTGTTTGCGGCCGGAGCTACCGTCCTTGGGCTGGAGGGCTACCATCTGTGGATCTATTGTTCGGAAGAGATCGAAATGGAACGGGAAGTGTTGGCGTTCCTCGACGGCAGACCGGCAGGGCAGGAGGATGGAGAAGGAAATGGATAACTCAACCTCCCGCCCTCAATCATAAAGAGGAAGATCTATTTGGCTAATATTTCAACCTTTGCCCTTGCATTCAGCTCTTTAAGCCAGGCATCCTGGGTTAAGCCTTTTTCCTGCGCACCCTTGGCGATCAGTTTTGCAATCAAGAACTCCTTTTCAATCCGCTTTTCGAAGGTAGCCATGCTCATGGCGTGATTTTTCAGAAAATCCTCAAAATCCTTGTCGGAAAGCTTCATCCCTTTTTTTATGGCAGCAATTCTCTCAGCGATCTCCTGCGGAGACACGGAGATCTTTTCCTTTACCGCCTCGGTTACAAGTACTTTATCCTGAATCAGGGTCTGCAGGATCTGCCTTCTCATATCCGCCAGGGTCGCTTTGCCCTCAGGGCTGGAGGAATCCAGCTTGCCGCTTTGCCCGTACATTTTTTTATAGACTTCAAGTTTCCGGTCCACTTCCGCTGTGGATATCTTCTCCCCGTTGACGATGGCCGCCGTCGAACCGCCTCCTTTGATCGGATTGGGCAGAAGGCCTGAGTACATCAGGAGGGCCGCGCCCCCCACCACCACCAGAAAAACGGTGAGAATGGCGTAGATGTTCTTGCTGCCGCGCTTCTCCTCCTGAGGAGACTGCTGTTCTGTGTCGCTCAATTCCTTGCCGCATTCTCCGCAGACCACCATCCCATTTTCCAGGGCGCTACCGCAGTGGGGACATTCCAGTTTTTCCATTTTGCTACCTCACATTTTATTTTAAAAAACCCCCGCGGCCTATGCCATAGGAGGAGGATAAAGTAAAGGCAAATATTTAAACAGCCCTGCGCATCAGGTGTATTGCTGCCGCAGCGCGCTCTTCTGGACCTTGCCCATGCTGTTGCGCGGCAGGGAGTCGACAAAATGCACGCGCTTCGGCACTTTGAAGTTGGCAAAAGCGCCCTTCAGTGCGCTGATAATCCCGGCTTCGGTCAATGCGGCGCCGGCTTCGTTATCCTGGGGCACTACGGCGGCAATGACTGCCTCGCCGAAGTCCGGATGCGGCACGCCGACCACCGCGGATTCGAAAACGCCGGGGATGGCATCGATCATCTCTTCGATTTCCTTCGGATAGACGTTGAGACCCCCACTGATGATGAGATCTTTTGAACGGCCGACGATCGAAATGTAGCCGTCGTTGTCCCATTTACCCATGTCGCCGGTCTTGAAAAAACCGTCTTCGGTGAATTCCTCCCTGGTCTTTTCCGGCATCTGCCAGTAGCCGCGGAAGATGTTCTCGCCCTTGACCTGGATCTGGCCGATCTCGCCGACCTGTATCGGCCGGTTCGCGTCGTCCACGATGCGGACAGAAACGCCCGGCAGGGGAAATCCGACTGTTCCCCCGCGACGCTCGCCTTTATAGGGATTGGAGGTAAACATGTTGCCTTCGGTCATGCCGTAGCGTTCGAGTATGGTGTGCCCGGTTCGTGTTTTAAACGTGTCGAATGTCTCGGTCAGCAGTGGCGCCGAACCAGAGACAAACAGGCGCATGTCGGCGCACAGCTCCCATGTGAAACCGGGCTCTGAGAGCAGTCGCACATAGTAAGTCGGGACGCCCATGAATACCGTCGCCCTGGGCAGTAGAGCAAGGGCCCTTCCGGCGTCGAATTTCGGTTCGAACAACATAGGGGAGCCGTTCATCAGGGTGCAGTGAATCGCGACAAACAGGCCGTGCACGTGAAAAATCGGCAGCATATGCAACAGCACGTCTCCGGGCTGAAACGCCCAGCAGCGATGGAGCACCCGGGCATTTGAGGCAAGGTTCCGATGGGATAGCATGGCGCCCTTGGAACGCCCGGTTGTACCTGATGTATAGAGGATTGCGGCGAGGTCATCTCCGGTGCGCACTATGGTTGAAAAATTATCCGGCTGCAATGCCGCCCCCTCCGCCAGGCTGCCGCCGCCGTTGTCAGCAAGTTCAAGCACGTGAATCACGCCGGTTTTCGCGGCCAGTTCGTCGGCCAGCGCCCGTATCTGAGGCCTGCAGACGAAGATGCGGGGGGTAGCATCGCCAAGAAAGTACTCGATCTCGTGACGCTGATAGGCATCGTTCATCGGCAGGTAAACGGCGCCGGCGCGCAGGCAGCCCAGGTAAAGGAAGAGCGCCTGGGGGGATTTTCTCACCTGCACTGCGACGCGGTCACCCGGTTGCACCCCGAGCGATGAGAGCAGGCAGGCGTATCTGGCCGACTCCTGGTGCAGCCTGCCGTAGCTAACCTCATCGCCGTCAGCCAGGATCAGGCAAGGCGCCTTAGGGTTCCCCGGAAAGCGCGACTTGAGAATTTCGTACAGGTTTTCGTTCTTTCCGTGAATTTCTATCACCTTGGCCGATTTATTTCCGGCGCTTAGAAAAATTTTACTTTGTGCGGAAGTCTATCCTCAAGGGGAAGATTCGTCAAGAAAAAACTCCGTTGACAAAAGGGGCCTTTTTTCTTTAATCTCCTTACAAGGAGGAAGAAAAACTTGAACGAAGAGATCACATCAGATGCGCTGAAGTCATTTTTCCGCAAAGACCTCTTTGCGGAATTCGTTGGTATCGAACTTTTGGAGGCGGGCGACGGCCGGGCAACGGCCCGCCTCAAGCTCCGGGATCATCACCGAAACGTCCTCGGTCTTGCTCATGGCGGCGCCATCTTCACCCTGGCGGATCTGGCTTTCGCTGCGGCCGTCAATTCCCGGGGGAGGGCCGCCGTGGCTATCCACTGCTCGATCTCGTACCTCAAAGCGGTGCAGGGGGATCTTCTCCTCGCCGAGGCCGAGGAGGTCTCCTGCGGTCCCAAGATCGCTGCCTACAGCATCCGGATTACCGACGACTCGGGGGAGATGATCTCCCTCTTCGAGGGGATGGCCTACCGGAAGGGGGAGCGGTGAATTGCCTGAGGCGTATCCGTCAAATTCTAACGGCGCATTCGGCGGAGGGGAAAACAATCGCCTCAGGAAGTCGATAGACCGGCATGGGTGGTCCGGACGACTATGTCGTCGTTTTCGATATCGGCTACGGCGTCGCCGCCCTCCCGGAGGCTGCCGAAGAGGACCTCGTCCACGAAGAAGCGCTTGATCTTGTCCTGGATCAGCCGTGCGATCTCCCGCGCGCCGAATTCAGGAGAGTATCCCTTCAGGACGAGCCAGTCGTAACAGCCCTCGGTGACGGTGAAGTGGATCTTCTTCTCTGTAAGCTGTGCGGAGAACTCGGCGATGGCCTTTCTTATGATTTTCAGGACGACCGCATCGGTGAGGCCCTGGAAGTTCACGACCCCGTCGAGCCGGTTCCTAAACTCGGGTGAGAAGGTCCTCTCCAGGGCCTTGTAGACGGCGTCCCGGTTGATGAGCTGTCCCTCGAAGCCGATCGTCTGTCGGCCGATCTCCCGTGCTCCGGCGTTAGAGGTCATCAGGAGGATCACGTTGCGGAAATCCGCCTTCTTGCCGATGTTGTCCGTGAGCGTCGCGTAGTCCATGACTTGCAGGAGGGTGTTGAAGATGTCTCCATGGGCCTTCTCGATCTCGTCCAGGAGGAGGACGGCGTGAGGGTTCTTTCGGATCGCCTCGGTGAGGAGGCCGCCTTCTTCGTAGCCCACGTAGCCTGGAGGCGCCCCGACGAATTTTGCCACGGTATGCTTTTCCTGGTACTCGCTCATGTCGTAGCGCAGCAGCGGCACCCCCATTGTCGCGGCCAACTGCCGCGCGAGCTCCGTCTTTCCCACCCCTGTCGGTCCCACGAAGAGAAGCGAGGCGACGGGCTTGCCCGGTTCGCGGAAGCCGGCGCGTGAACGTTTGACCGCCTCTACGACCTTCTCCACGGCCTCGTCCTGTCCGAAGATCCGGGCCTTCAGTTCTGTTTCCAGCTCCTTTAGCTTTTCGACCTCCGTGGAGGAGACGCTCTTCTCCGGGATCCGGGCGATCCTCGCAACGACGGTTTCTATCTCCTTCGGCCCGATCACCACCCGCTCCACGGCGTTATCGTCGCGGTTCATGGAGGCGAAGGCGCCGGCCTCGTCGATCACGTCGATGGCCTTGTCCGGCAGGCGGCGGTCGGTGATATACCGGTCTGAGAGTTCGGCGGCGGCCCGGAGGCCCTCCTCCATATAGAAGACCTGGTGGTAGGTTTCATACCGCTCCCGGATTCCTTGGAGTATCCGGAAGGTGTCGTCGACCGTCGGCTCGGGGACCTCGACTTTCTGGAAACGACGGGAAAGGGCGCCGTCCTTTTCGAAGTACTTGCGGTATTCGTCGTAGGTCGTCGACCCGATGCAGCGAAGCTTCCCCGAAGTGAGGGCCGGTTTGAGAATGTTTCCGGCATCCATCGACCCCCCGGAGACGGCCCCCGCGCCGACGATGTTGTGGATCTCGTCGATGAAGAGGATGACCTTCTCCTGTTTCTGAAGCTCGGCGATGACCCGCTTCAGCCGTTCCTCGAAGTCACCGCGAAAGCGGGTTCCGGCGAGAACCGCACCCATGTCCAGGGAGTAGATCCTGGCTCCGGCCAGCCGTTTCGGCACCAGGCCTTTGGCGATCATCCGGGCGAGTCCTTCGGTGATTGCGGTTTTCCCCACGCCCGGCTCGCCGACGTGGACCGGGTTGTTCTTGAAACGGCGGCAGAGGACCTGGATTGTCCGCTCGAGGATATCCTCCCTGCCGATCAAGGGGTCCGTCTCCCCGACCCTCGAGAGGGCGGTGAGCTCCGTTGCGAAGGCGCGGAGGAACTTGCCTTGGTCTTCTTTACTCTCCCGGACTGTTTCTCCGGTTTCCGGATGCGGCCGCTGGCCGCCTCCGCCACCGGGGAGTACCGAGACGCCGTGGGAAATGTAGTTGAGAAACGCCATCCGGGTGATCCCCTGCTTCTGGAGGTAGAAGGAGGCGAGGGACTCCTTCTCTTCCAAGATGGAGACGAGGACATCCCCCAGCTCCAGGATCTCCTTCTGGGCGGAAGAGGTATGCCAGGCGGCCCGTTCTAAGACGCTCTGAAACCCCAGGGACTGGATGGCCCGGGTCGCAGTCGCGATCGTATCGGTCCCGTCGAGGTGCTTCTCGAGGACCTTTTTCAGGAGGACCGGATCGCCGCCGCAGTTGGCAATGATCTCCTTCCCCTCGTCGAAAAAAAGACAGGCGTACAGGAGGTGCTCCGGAGTGATGAACTCATGCCGCCTTACGTTGGCCTCGGCATAGGCGGCCATGATGATACGGTTTAAATTTTCACTGATCTTCATAATCCTTTATCCCCTCTGAAGGACGTCATGCCTCCTCCAGGGAACACTTCAACGGGAATTCCCGCCGCATCGCCAGCTCGTGGACCTGGGCGACTTTTGTGGCCGCAATGTCGTAGGTATAGACCCCGCAGATCCCTTTCCCTTTTTTATGGATGTCGAGCATGATCTGCATCGCCTCCGCCGCCGGCTTGTGAAAAACGGAGATGAGGACGTCGATCACGAAGTCCATCGTCGTGTAATCGTCGTTGTGCAGGATCACCCGGACCATCTTCGGTTCCCAGATCTCCTGGTCTGTTTTCGTGCCTGTTTCCGACAGGATCCCCGATTCTGGCGTCATGGATATCCCATCTCCAAGAGCATCTTATTGCCGGCATCCGTTTCCGCCGCGACTATAATATAAACAATGGGAGGGCGCGTGTCAATGAAAAGCGGCCGGCGGGCGAAGGGGGTGGTTCCGTTCGGTTCAGGGCCGTGTTTATTTCCGGTTCCGCAGTTTATCGGCCACGGCCAGGACTGTGTTCGCATAGACCGTGCTGTGGTTGTAAGTCAGGATGATACTGTGCTGGCTCTTGCGGTCCATCTTCTTGCGCCATCCATGTTGGCGCAGGTAGTTGGCGATGCTGTGGAGGGCGTCGGGTATGGCGAAGAGGTCGATGCGGCCGTCCTGATCGGCGTCCACGCCGTAGAAGAAGACGCTGGAGGGCATGAACTGGCACAGGCCGATCGCCCCGTAGATCGATCCGCGGATGGTCATCGGATCCAAACTGTACCGATCGGCCAGGCGGAGCAGGGCCTTTAGCTCGCTGTAGGCCCAGTTGGCCTTCTCCCGGCAGCGGCGGCGGGCATACTCCCAGTTGTCCGGCGTGACCAGGGAACTGCTCAGGTAGGGACGGATGGCCTCCAGATCGGTGTAGAGGGCCATGCTGGCGAGCCTATTGAAGACGAGTTGGCTGCCGGTGTTCTCCCCGAGATGAGTTTCGAGCAGGAGGATTGAAACGACGATCTCCTTCGGCACGCCGTAGCGGGCGTCGATTTCCTTCAGGACGGCCATGTTCTCCCGGGCATAGGAGCGCGCGCGGGCGACCATCCAGCTGGTGAGATAGGTCCTATAGACGGCGGCCTTCATCCTGGCGGCGAGAGAGTCGGGGACAGGGGACCGGCTATGGATCAGGCTCTTGAGTTTTCCGGCCATCGCATCGGGCTCGAAACGGACCTCCGGTCGGGTGAAGAGTGTCTCCAACACCTGGCGGTCGAAACCGTCGGCGGCCAGGCGTTCGACGAGCGGGTTCCAATCGGCGGCCGCTGGCCGGACCTGGGCAAGCAGGAGGAAAAAAAGAAGGCCGGAAAACCGGATGCGTCCCCGGTCCCTGCGGGCGGGTCGGGGGGGGGCTCCGGTTGGGGCGGGTTGCATTCGGGGGTTCATGGCATTCTCATAAAAAAACCTCATGTTTCACCCCGGCTTCGCTTCCCCCCTTTAAGTCAAGGGGAAACTGCCTCATGATCGGGGCGCCTTCTGCGGAAGCAGATTACCACAATCGGCATGGAAAATCCAATTTCAGTATGGCGAAAAAAAGTCCCTTTTCATCCCGCGCAACCGTTCTGTTCACTTTGGCGGCCGCGGAAGGTATTTTGGCAGGTCGCCGGCGATTTCAATGGGGGGGCCGTCACTGAGGAGCTGCTGGGTTCCGTTATCCTCTCTGTATGCGGCCTCGCCGATCGTCCAGGCGTAGAGTTTTTTTGCGTCATCGAGGACCGGTTTGTCTGGGACGCCGTAAACCCGATGTTGCATTGCCTCATCGAAGACGCCAACACAGCCGTGGGAGGCGGGCCGCCCCGGTAGGTCGCGCGCATGGATCCAGTAGGAGACCCTTTCTTCGTCGATATGGAAGCGGATTGCATAATCCATCGGGTACTGGGCGTCCCCCTTCTGGGTCCTGTAGAGTGAAGAGGTGTGTCTTCGGTGGTACGCCTCCGCCCGGAAGATCCCGGTCGGGGCGAGATGGCCCTCGATCCCGGTCGCCGCCGGCATGGAGAAGACGAGCCTGCCGTATTCGTACGCCCCAAGCCACTGCTCCGTGACGCTCAGGAGGATGTACTTCGCATGAGTCCGGGCCTTTTCATAGGTGACGGGCAGCGGGGCGTAGTTCTGGATATCGTCCATGTTT
Organism: Syntrophobacterales bacterium GWC2_56_13; assembly: GCA_001830835.1. Taxonomy (GTDB): domain Bacteria; phylum Desulfobacterota; class Syntrophia; order Syntrophales; family UBA5619; genus JAKAFS01. The sequence goes on from MICJ01000116.1 coordinate 11,464, forward strand.
TCCGGCACCTTGATGGTCATGCCGGGGTAGGTGTGGCGGCGGTCGATCCGGTTGAAACGGGCGACATAGATCCAGTCGTCTCTAAAGAGCCGCTCCATGCTGTCCTGGGGCCTGACGAAGTGGGCCTTCCATTTGATGCCGGCCATGCTGGGGTATTCGTATCGGCTCAGGTCCTCCCGCGCGCGGTCCTGCGGCGAGGCGACCGGGTCGGAGGTCGATTTCGGATCGAACACCGCAGCCGCGATAATGACGGCGACACCCAATATCAGACAGACGACCCTGTGCAGCATAACTCCTGCGCCCCGAGCGGCAAAAGCTGCCGAGAAGTTCTTTTTTGGAGCGCTTTGACTAACATGTTCGGACAGGCGGTTCAAGAGGAATCGACCCACAGGTGTTGTTTGCTTGACAGACGGACCTCTCTCCCCTATATTTGAAGGGCCAGCCTGACCTGAGTTTCCCGTCAGCGTTGGTTAGGAGGTTCATGCAAGACCGGTCCATGGGGAAGGCCCCGTCCATTCCGGAAGTCCGTCCCGCCGATGAGGAGATCCTAACAGTCAAGGGGATGATCGGATCATTTCTCATCGCCCTGCGGAACTATGTCCTCTATCCGGAAGACCATGCCATGTGCCGGAAGTCTCTGGCCGCCGTCCAGGGCCGTCTGGACGGATTCCTCGCCGGCCATCAATCCCTGCGCCTGGATGTGGAGAAAGACCGGTTCCTGTTTCAGGGCGAGATCGTTCATCAGGGTCCGTCCCAGGAGGATTCCCTGACCTTTCAGCTCTTCCGGGAGGGGATCCAATGGCTGGAATTCAAAAACGGGTTCACCGCAGAGGAACTGAATGTCTTCTTCAAGCTGCTCAACCAGTACCGGACCCCCAAGGAGGAGGCGGAAGGCGATTTGGTGACGGCGCTGTGGGAGGCCGATTTTCCCCATCTGCAGTACAAAAATGAGGACGTCCTCTGGGAAGCCGAGCCCCTGATCGACTTCTCTCTTTTGAAAGTGGCCCCTGGGGAGGTCCAGCCAGAGGAGGAAGGGGTCGAGGAACCGGTTGCCCCGGCCGCGAAGATCGCCATGCCGGCGGCCGATGCCCCCTTCTGGAAGCTCACCCCTGCTGAAGAGAAAGAGATAGAGGCCATGATCCTCGAGGAGGAGACGCGGGATTGCACCGAGGATGTCCTCGAGGTGCTGATGATCATACTGAAGGAACAGCGCGACCCGAAGGATTTCGCCGTCATCCTCGATTTTCTAACTGAAGAGTTCCGGTATACGCTTGCCCAGGGTGAATTTTCCTTTGCCCGGAAATTTCTGGAAAGCATCAGGGTCCTACAGGAATCCCGTGCGCCGGATAGGCCGTGGACCCGGTCCCTGCTGGATGCTTTTCGGCAAAGGATCTCGGATTCCGAGGTTCTGGGGGCGCTGGAGGAGGCATGGCAGCAGGTCATCGTCATGGACGCCGACCGCCTGGAGGAGCTCCGCCGGTCTCTGCTGCTGTTACCGGCCAAGGTGATCCTCACGCTCGGCCCCATGTTGCCGAACGTCGGTTCCCCCGGCATCGAACAGCTGCTCATGGAGGTCATCGGCGCCCACGCCGACGATGACCTCGATCCCGTAAAGCAGCTGCTTGATACGGCGGAGGAGCCCCTGGCCCGGAGAATCATCCATGTTCTGAAACATCTGCCCACGAAGGATCCCACAGATGTGCTCTTCGAATTGACACGCCACGCCCAGGATACGGTCTGCAAAGATGCGGTCAACGCCCTGGTCGACAGAGATCCGCAGAACCTCCGGAAACTCTTCCCCCTTCTCGAAGATCCGCGGCTGCACATCCGGCGCCTGATTTGCGGACATCTGGGGAAGCGGGTGAATCCGCTGGCCGAGGAACTCCTGTTGGACTACCTCAAGCATCGCCGTTTTCAACTCAAAGACCGGCAACACATCCTCGCCTGTTACCGGGCTCTGGGACAATGCGGTTCGGCCCGCTCCCTTCCCTTCCTTCAGGAGTCGCTCCTGAAGCAGGACTGGAAGTCGTTTCTGGGGATCGGCGGTTCTCTCCATCGCCAGGGCGGCGCCCTGGCCTTGTTGGCGGTGCGGAACGAGGAGGCAGCCCGGTCGGCGCTGCGAAAGGCGTCCCGGAGCATCTTCTCCGGCGTGCGGCTCGCTTACCGGCGGGCCGTGGAGGAAGATCAGAAAATGAAGAAGGAGCCGGGCCGTTGAATACCGATGCCAGCAAACAGCGAATCCTGACGGGAGATCCCTTCTTCCGGACCTTTTTCCGGCTGCTCCAGACGGTCAAGATCCACCAGTCCGACAACCCGCTGCTCCTCGAGTGCGTGGCGGAATTCGTGCATTCCATCATCCAGTGCTGCGCGGAGGAGGACCGCCTGACGGTTCAGATCTCCCGCGGACGTTTTTACCTGCAAGGGGAAACGCTGACCTACCGGCCAGACAACCTGACCCTCGTTCAGGATATGCTCCAATACTTCAAGCAGAGAGGCCTGACGGGGCTTCGCTTCTTCGCCTCCGTTCGGGAGGCCGCCTCCGGGCAGATCGTCGCCTTTGCCCATCTGCTCAATAATGCGGATCGCCAGGAGGAACCCTTGGCATGGCTGCTCCTCCAGATGCAGGAAGGAAACTATCCCTGGGTTGAGATTGTCCTTGAAGCTGATTCAAGTCTCACGGCGCACACCTCCGAACGGGGGGAAAAGGCGCGCCGGACGTACTCGTATGCCATGACCTCAATCCAGGAGGTGGCCCAGAAGATGACCTCCCAGCAGCGGGCGGGAGTCCAGAAGGCGAAGCGGATGATCCAGAACATGGTCGACATTCTCACCGAAGACGATTCGGTCCTGCTCGGCATGAGCACGATCCGCGACTATGACGACTACACCTACACGCACTCCGTAAACGTGGCAATCCTTTCCATGTGCCTGGGAAAGCGGATCGGCCTGTCCCGGCTCTCCATGGAGCGGCTCGGCATCTGCGGCCTGTTCCACGACCTTGGAAAGGTGGAGATCTCCCACGATCTGATCATCAAACCGGGCAAGTTGACCGACGAGGAGTACGATCAGATCAAGGAGCACTCCCTCAACAGCGTCCGCCAGATCGTCAAATTGAACGCTCTCCGGGATCTCAAGGCGAGGATCATCCTTCCCCCCTTCGAGCACCATCTGAAGTACGATCTGTCCGGCTACCCGCAGACGGACCGGAAGAAGCCTGTGAGTCTCTTCGGGAGGATTCTGACGATCACGGACATCTTCGATGCGATGACCTCGCCCCGGATCTACCGGCCGGTCGCCCTCAGCCCCGATCGGGTCCTGACCATGATGCTCGAAGGGGCGGGGACGGAATTCGACCCCATCCTCCTGAAGGTCTTCATCAACATGCTCGGGGTGTGTCCCGTAGGGACTCTCCTGCTGCTGGACACGGGGGAGATGGGGTTGGTGATGGAAACGCCGGCAGAGGCCGTGGCGGGACGCCCTCTGATTGTCCTCCTTTGTCAGGGCGGAAAGGGCGAATTCCGGAAGGGGGCGGTGGTGAACCTGTCGGAACGGGATCCCCAATCGGGGGCTTTTCGGAGAAATATCGTCAATAGTCTCCATCCTTCCGCCTACGGGATCCAGCCGGTAGATTTCCTGGTGTGAAGGACCGGGCGGCCGCCGCATTGCTGCGGACCAAGCCGCTGACCCCTGAGGGGGCGTTCGGGTCCGTTGACAAATGGCGGGCGGCGGATATAATGGCGGGGAGTTTTCATCCCGGGAAGCCTCGCCCTGTGGCGGGGGTGGCTTCTCTTTTCCTTGCGGAGCGAAAGCAGATGATCACCGCCTTATTCCCCCGGAGTTTTCATCCCCGGTACGAGCTGTTCATAGGGGAGCTCCTCCGGAATCCCCTCATCCGCAAGGCCGTTGTTCTCCATTCCGGCGATTCCGGACCCTGTCCGCCCCGGTGCGAGGCGCTGGCGGTCGATGACCAGGACTCCGGCCGGATGTGGAACACCCTCCTCGCCGGGGTTGGGACGCGGTATCTGCTCTATTTGCCCGTTTTTGGGGATGTCCGGCCGGATCTCCGCGGGCCTGGCCGCCTGATCGAAGCGGCCGAGTCAACGGGAGCGGGGATGGTCTATGCTGACTATGGCGAGATCCGCGGGAAGAGCCTCCGGGAACGCCCCGTCAACGATTATCAGCCGGGGAGCCTCCGCGACGGCTTTGATTTTGGCCCCATGGCCCTGATTTCGACGGCCGCCGCCCGCAGGGCCTTCCGTAAATACGGAAAAGCGCCCCCGTTCAGGTGGGCTGGCTGGTACGACCTGCGGCTCAAGATCTCCATCGATCATGACCTCTTCCATCTTCCGGAACGTCTCTCTCTCGTTGCGGGGCAGGGGGACAGATTTGAAATCTGTCCCCCTCAATTCGCATA
>MICJ01000116.1:15934-16285 GCA_001830835.1 Syntrophobacterales bacterium GWC2_56_13
CCTCCGGCGGATCGGGGCGTGGCTTGCTCCGGAATTCAAGGATGTACCGCATTCGGATTACCCCTTTCCCGTGGAAGCGAGCGTCGTCATCCCCGTCCGGAACCGGGTCCGGACCGTTGCCGAAGCGGTGGAAAGCGCCCTTGCGCAGAAGACCGATTTCCCCTTCAACGTGATCGTCGTGGACAACCATTCCACTGACAACACGACGGCGCTCCTTGCTGAACTCGCCGCTAAGCATCCCGCCCTGAAACATATCGTGCCTGAGCGGTGGGACCTCTCCATTGGCGGCTGCTGGAACGAGGCGATTCATTCAGACAGGTGCGGCCGGTATGCCGTCCAGCTCGATTCGGA
>MICJ01000117.1:0-518 GCA_001830835.1 Syntrophobacterales bacterium GWC2_56_13
TGCCTGGAGACATTCAAAAACTTCGAATGTAATCTGCGGAGTGAAGCTTTGTAAAGAGAACTTTGAATCTCTCCGGGTGATATTCCCCGAAGTTTGCCTCGTAGAAACCGATTTTTGTTATTCGATTAGGATACCCCGCAGCTTGCTGCGGGGTATCCTAATCGTGGTTCTTTTTCATCCCCAGAGAGATTTGCACAATTTTAAAGAAAGAGAATTCATGCCGCATGTAGGGATCATCGCCAACCCGGCTTCTGGTAAGGACATTCGCCGCCTGGTCGCCCATGCGTCGGTGTTCAGTAACAACGAAAAGGTCAACATCTTGCAACGGGCGCTGCTGGCCCTGGACGCCATTGGCATTGATCGGGTGAGCATCATGCCAGATTACTACAGCATCGGAGAAAGAGCGTTGGATGGGTTGAAACTATCCTCGCTACGCGCCGACATTCTGGATATGCCGATGACATCATCCGACGAAGATTCGACTACGGCGGCAAGGCGGCTGTGCGAGATGAACGTCG
>MICJ01000117.1:814-1264 GCA_001830835.1 Syntrophobacterales bacterium GWC2_56_13
GCATGTCGTCGGTCGGCGGTTGCTTTCAGGCGGTGAGCGCCCGCGATAAGTATGGAATGTACTTGGCGCTCGGCCCCGGCGGCACACAGGTGCTCGCCCCGACGGGGCCGGGCTTGGTCACGCTAGTCCCCGTTCGGGAACACCGCCTAGTGCCTTTGGGGGACACGGTGACGCTGAGTTCCGATCCCTGCACCATCGCCCTCGACGGCGAGCGGTACATCGAGGTGTATGGCACGCGGACGATTACCGTCCGGCTGACGAATAATGGCCCCCGTGTCGTGGACATTGCCCGTTGTATGGAAGAAGCCGCCCGCTGCGGATATTTTCAGCGGTTTGGCAACTCGAAAGAGAGGGACTGATCTGTGGCAAGCAAGATAATCATGCCCAAGTTAGGCATGGCGATGACCGAAGGAATTGTCGCCAAGTGGAACAAGCGCGACGGCGAGTCGG
>MICJ01000117.1:1273-1621 GCA_001830835.1 Syntrophobacterales bacterium GWC2_56_13
ACGAAGAGATCGCCGTCGTGATGAGCAAAAAAATCACCTACAAGCTCAAAGCGCCCGAGTCAGGCGTGCTGCGCATCATTGTCAGGGAGAAAGAAACGCGGCCCATAAACGCAATCCTCGCTTTCATCACTGCGACCGGTGAGCCGATTCCGGCAGTCGAGGATGTCATTCCGGCAGCCGCCGCTGCGGCCGTGACGACTGCGGCTCCCGCGCCAGCCGCTCCACCCCCGGCCAAACCCGGCTTCGTATTAGCTTCCCCGGCTGCCCGCCGACTGACAAAGGAGAAGGGCATTGACTTGGCCCAAGTGAAGGGCACTGGGCCCAATGGCATGGTGACCGAGATAGACG
>MICJ01000117.1:1641-8284 GCA_001830835.1 Syntrophobacterales bacterium GWC2_56_13
ATCGCTCAAGCCGCCGTGCCCCCCGAGGTGCTGGCAACCTCTGCGGCCCGCAAGCTTGCCGAGCAGCTCGGGCTGAAATTGGCCGAGATCCCCGGCACTGGCATCGGCGGACGGATCACCGAGCAGGATGTGTTGGCCTTTGAAGCGCAGGCTAAATCCCCGGCAGCAGCCGCGCCGACGGAGGCGGCCAAGCCTGAAGCCCGCGTCATCCCGTTCGCCGGGATGCGCCAGGCCATCGCCGAACACATGGTCGAGAGCCTGCACAGCATGGCTCAACTGACCATGATGATGGAAGTGGACGTCACCGAACTGGTCAAGTTGCGTGAGCAGGTCAAGGCTGAATTTGATGTGACGTACACTGATTTCGTGGTCAAGGCCGTTGCCAAGGCGCTCAAACGTCACCCGATGCTGAACGTGACGCTCATCGGAGACGAGGTTCACCAGATCGAGTCCATACACATCGGCGTCGCCGTGGCGCTACAAGATGGGCTGATTGTCCCGGTCGCGCGCGACGCCGACAAGCGGACAGTGCAGGAAATCGGCCGGGAAGTTCGGCGACTGGCGCAGGGAGCGCGGGACGGTTCGCTGTCGGTGGACGAAGTGACGGGCAGCACCTTCACCATCACTAACCTGGGCGCCTATGGCATTGACGGTTTTACACCCATCATTAATTCACCGGAGGCCGCAATCATGGGTGTGGGCCGCATCGTCGAACGAGTGGTCGTCCACGACGACCAGATCGCCCGGCGGAAGATGATGGTGCTCAGCCTGACAATAGATCATCGCCTGATTGATGGTGCGACAGGCGCCGAGTTCATGCGGTCGCTCAAGGAGATGATAGAGAATCCGTACCGGCTGCTTGTGTGAGGATTGCTCGGTGGATGTGTAACCGGGAAGCTCGAACCGTGGATGTCATTCGCTTGCTTGATCTGGGGCTTGTTCCACCGATTCGTTCGCAAACGATTTACCACGCCGTTGCTTACGCGCTTGACGAGAATACGCCCGACACGATCATTCTCGTCGCACCGAGCGAGCCGTATGTCTGCATTGGCTTTCATCAGGAACTCGAAAAAGAAGTAGATGTCGAGTACTGCCGCGCACACGGCTTGCCTATGGTTCGACGTGAAGTTGGCGGCGGCGCGGTGTATCTCGACAAGAACCAAGTGTTTATGCAGTGGGTTTTTCGCCGCGAAGCGCTGCCGCGCGACATTAACGAGCGCTTTGCGCTGTACGTCGAGCCGCTCGTCAAAACGTATCACTCGCTTGGCATCCCCGCGAACTATCGTCCCATCAACGACGTGCACGTGGATGGCAAGAAAATTGGGGGCACAGGTGCGGGGCAGATGGGCATGGCCGAAGTCGTCGTCGGCTCGCTGATGTTCGATTTCAATATCGAGTTGATGTCGCAAGTGCTCAAGGTCTCGTCGGAAAAGATGCGCGACAAGATTTTTCAGTCGCTCAAAGAGTACATGACAACAATGACGCATCAGCTCGGCTATTCGCCCGACCGCGACGCCGTTATCAAGATTTATCTGGAACAGGCGAAAGCCACGCTCGGACGACGCATCGTGCGCGGCAAGCCGACAGCCAAGGAGTTTGCGCTTGTAGAGGAACTTGACAAGCAATTTGCGACGGACGAGTGGCTTTACCAAAAGGGCGGCTTACAGCAAGCTGGAGTCAAGATTCACCAAGATGTGCGTGTGCGGGAAGCGGCTTTGAAAACGCCGGGCGGCCTTATCCGTGTGACCGCTCGGGTGCGCGAAGGGCGGATTGACGATGTGACGCTCTCCGGCGATTTCACGATGCTGCCCAAGTTCGCGCCGGGCATGCTCGAACTGGCGTTGCGCGGGACGGCGTTGGAAACGAGCGCCGTCCAGGCACGCATCGAAGATATGTATCGCAGCATCGCCATTCAATCACCGGGCCTGACAACCAGCGATTTAACGAAAGCCATCATGCTTCTCTCGCAGCCGTGAGCCTTTGCAGGTGGGAGTGGGTTGATCGAACTAACGTGTCGGAGGTTTTTATGCCAGATATCATCATCATCGGAGGGGGACCGGGCGGGTCTGCCGCCGCGACTCGCGCCGCGCAGCTTGGCGCGCAGGTGACCGTGATTGAGCGCGCACACTTGGGCGGCAACTGCGTCAATAACAACTGCATCCCCTTGACCAGCCTGCTGGCGAGCGTCGAGTTGTACCGGCGCATCGGCCATGCCGGTGACATGGGCATCCAGGTAGGACCAGCCTCGCTCAATGTGCCTGGAATGATTGCTCGCAAGGATCGCATTGTTCAAGAATTGCGCGAGGGGATAGCGGGTCTGCTGCCGACCTTTGGCATCGAGATTGTGCAGGGCCAGGCCATGCTCGTGGATGCCAAGACGGTCGAGGTGGATGGACAGCGCTTGCAGGCAACCCGCGCCATCATCCTGGCGACCGGGGCGCAGTGGGCTCCGTTGCCTCCTGGCGTGGAGGATGTCCTGCGGCCCGACGAAGCGGTAAAGCTCGACTTGTTGCCGGACCGGCTGCTCATCTGGGGCGGGGGTGCGTCTGACATCGAGTTTGCCACGTTGTATGCCGCGCTAGGCAGCCAGGTAACGCTCGCCGTGGACGGGCCATACCCCCTGCCCCTGGAAGATTACGAAATCGGCCAGCGGCTCCAGAGCATCTTGCAGAACCAAGGCATCCAGGTGATGAGTGACGTCCATGTCAAGTCCGCGACGCGCACCGGCGGTGGGTTGGATGTCACCCTGTCCGGTTTGAAGGGCGAGACTATAGTTGTTGTTGACAAATTGTTATGGGCGGGTCGTGTCCCGGCGACCGATGGGCTGGGACTGGAGCAGGCAGGTGTCAAACTGGACGACGGCGCCGTCATCGTGGACGACCGTATGCAGACAAACGTGCCGGGCGTCTATGCCCTGGGCGACCTGACCGGCGGGCGGCTGTATTCCTCGCTGGCGACGGCCGGGGGTTTGGTGGCCGCGGAGAACGCGATGGGACGCAATCGACGCCTGGATCAGCGCGCCGTGCCGCGCTATGCGTTTTCGATCCCCGAAGTCGCCACCGTCGGCCTGACCGAAGACGAGGCGACAGACAAGGGCTACGATATTGAGGTCGCCAACATCGCCTATGGGACAAACACGCGGGCGATGGGCCTGGGCGAGGTCGAAGGCGGCATCAAGTTTGTCGCCGACCGCAAGCTGGGCAAGGTCTTGGGCGTTCACATCGTCGGCCACCGGGCGACCGAATTGATCGCCGAAGCGACACTGGGGATTCAGCTCGAAGCCATCGCCGAGGATTTTGCGTGGGCTGTCCGGATTCACCCGACGCTGAGCGAGAGTATGGTGGAGGCCGGGCGAGCGATCCTTGGCCAGGCGTTGTACGTGCCCAAGTTTTAGAGACTTTTTCGGTTAGGAGCTTGAGCGTGCCTTCAGGTGAGCTGATCCATCTCGTTCGTATGGGGCGAGTCCCGTACCGTTACGCGTTGCGTCTCATGCAGCTCATGGTGAACGCTCGCCGGCAAGGCGACATGGGCGATGCTCTGCTTCTCGTCGAGCATCCGCCGGTCATCACGCTGGGGTGCGCAGGCGGAAGCGAAGACTTGCGTGTATCCTCTGACTATCTCCAACAACTTGGCATTGAAGTCGTCCCAACCGAGCGCGGTGGCCGGGTTACGTATCACGGCCCGGGCCAACTGGTTGTTTACCCAATCCTGAAATTGCCGAACGATGACCTGCATGATTATCTGTGGCGATTGGAACAGGTCGCGCTGGAGGTTCTGAACGAATGGGGCATCGCCGCCAAGCGTGTCGAGCGGCACCCGGGCGTCTGGATCGGACGAGACAAGATCGCGGCGGTAGGCGTGGCGGTACAGGATCGGGTGACGACTCACGGACTGGCGCTCAATGTTGATCCCGACATGGCGCACTTTCAGTTGATCGTCCCGTGCGGCTTGAGCAGCCGAGGCGTCACATCCATGCGGGCAGTCTTAGGGCAGCCAGTGACAATGGAGGCGGTCGAACACAGTTTCGCTGCTGCCTTTAGCCACGTGTTCATGCGCCAAGTTGCGCCGCGTCAGATGCCCGGGCCATGGCTGGTTGCTCAAGCGCCCCAGGAAGCGACGGCAAGCATCGAGCAAGTGGTCGCCGATTTGAGTTTACACACTGTTTGCCAAGAAGCCGCCTGTCCGAACATCGGTGAATGTTGGGCGCGGGGCACGACCACGTTCATGCTGCTCGGCGATGTGTGCACTCGTCACTGTCGCTTTTGCAACGTGAAATCTGGTCACCCGCTTCCGCCCGATCCACAGGAGCCTTTCCGTGTCGCCGAGGCGACTGTGAGAATGGACCTGCATCACGTCGTCCTCACCTCTGTCACACGCGACGACCTGTCCGATGGCGGTGCCAGCCAGTTTGTCTTGACCATCCAGGCCATTCGTAACCGCTTGCCCGGCACGACGGTCGAGGTACTGGTGCCCGATTTCGGCGGGTCGCTCTCGGCGCTGGATACTATAGCCGCCGCCCAGCCTGACGTGTTCAATCACAACGTCGAGACCGTCGAGCGGCTGTCGGACAAAGTGCGGGCCAAGGCCGAGTATCGCCGCTCTCTGGCCGTGCTGGCCTGGGCCAAACAGCGAGGACTGACCACCAAATCAGGGTTGATGGTCGGTCTGGGCGAGACCTGTGGTGAAGTGATTGAGACAATGCGCAATCTGCGCCGCGCCGGTTGCGATATTCTGACCATTGGCCAGTATCTTCAGCCGACGAACCAGCAGCTCGATGTGGTCGATCACGTCCACCCCGTCGTGTTCGCATGGTATCGCGAGGTGGGTCGGTTTCTGGGCTTTCAAATGGTCATGGCCGACCCATTAGTGCGCAGTTCGTACCATGCAAAAGAAGTCCGGACAGGGAAAATGATGTCCCGTGTTTTCAGTTCAGGAGCTGTTGGCAGCTCCACAAGTAGTCTGTACAAGGAGGGATAAACAATGGACATGGGATTAATAAGGAAGGGTAGCGCTGGTCACCGGGGCCAGCCGGGGCATCGGTAAGGCTTGCGCCCTGGTACTGGCCGGAGAAGGGTGTAATGTGGCCATCTACGCCCGGGGTAAGGAAGCCTTAGAGAAGGCGGCCGAGGCGATAAAAGCCAAGGAGATACAAGTCCTCGCCGTCCATGCAGATGTCGCTAAGCAGGAAGACATAAAGAGCATAGTGGCCAAGACCATCGAAAAGTTCGGGCGCATTGATGTCTTGGTGAACAATGCCGGTACAGGCCGGTTGAGCGACTTGATGCAACTTCCCGAGGAAGAGTTCCGTTACAACATGGACCTGATGTTCTTCGGCCTCATCCAGTGCTCCAAGGAGGTCGTCCCTTATATGCGCGAGCAGGGCCGGGAGGGATCATCAATATCTCCTCGATCTTCGGAAAGCAACCAGGTGGCCTGGTGGACTATGACTCTATCAAAGCGGCCGTGATCATGTTCACCAAGGATCTGGCCAACTATCTGGCCAAGGATAACATTCTGGTAAACGCCGTCTGCCCCGGACCCATCCCACACCGCTGTGGGAGGGCCCCGGACAACTGGGTGAGCAACTGGGCAAGCTCATTGGGATGTCAGGGCTGGAAGCCATTGATTGGTTCGCCAAGCAGCACACCCCCTGGGACATCACGGCGATCCGGAAGATATCGCCTGCATGGTGGCCTTCCTGGCCTCGGAGAAAGCCAAGTTCATCACCGGGCAGGCGATCAATGTAGATGGTGGGATGGTGAAGACTCCAATCTAACTCCCCATCCATCTAAAGTCTTCACCTGAAGGTGAGGGTTTTTCTCCCAATTCCCGAGAGAGAATAAATTTGCGTAGTGGCCTTTAAAACTCTTTGGCCGCTGCATCAAAGGATTAAGGGGTTTATTAAATAAGAAAAAAGGAGGTGTCACTATGACAAATGTCGGGGTACACACCGGGGGATTTTGAAAAGGGTTTAAACGCATTCTGGCCGATGAGTTCTTCATCTAATTTCAAAAGAGGAGGAAAAAACTATGGCACAAGAAAGTATTGCGAAGGTCAAGTGTAAAGGTATCAATCAGATAGCCATTGTGGTTAAGAACCTTGAGTTGGTGGCGGAGAACTACTGGAAAATTCTAGGTATCGGACCCTGGTCTATTTTTAAATGGGAGGCTCCTTTAGTCTACGATCGCAAGTACCATGGCCAGGCCGTCTGGGCCCGGGAAAAGATCGCATTAGCTCAGGTGGGTAATGTGCAACTTGAGCTGGTGCAACCCGTTGAAGGTCCATCGATTTACCGGGATTGGCTGGAGGAGCGCGGGGAAGGATTGCATCACATGAACTTTCTGGTTGATGATGTGGATGAGGCCGCCGAAATATTAGCGATAGAAGGTTTCACCAGCATTCAAAGCGGGCGCTTCGAACCCAGGGAACAAAAGGGTGCCTACAATTACATTGATATGAAGCCCCTGCGGGCGATCTGGGAACCCGTGCATATCGGCGAAGAAATCGGTGCCGAACCTACTATCTATCCGGATACGACGGCAGAAAGTCCCGCCAAGATTAAATGTAAAGGTATCAATCAGATAGCCATTGTGGTTAAGAACCTTGAGTTGGTGGCGGAGAACTACTGGAAAATTCTAGGTAT
>MICJ01000117.1:8400-10778 GCA_001830835.1 Syntrophobacterales bacterium GWC2_56_13
ATTCCCTACCATTCCGGCTGATCGCGTGACCGAGGACGCCATCGAGCGCAAGTTGTATTCGCGCGACTTGGCCTCCGTCCCGGCCATCATGGTCAAGCCGTTTTTCCGAACGCTGCCGGATGCCGTCGTTCGGCCTGGCAATGCCGAGCAGGTAGCTGAAACGATCCGCCAGGCCGCGCGCGAGCGCATTCCGATTACGCCCCGCGCCGCCGCCAGCACCAGCTATTATAACTCCGTGCCAGTGCGCGGGGGATGGGTGCTGGATGTGAATGACCTGCGCGATGGAATCGAGTTGGACAGCGCGCGGCAGACCGTTCGAGTGCTGCCGGCCACCACCTGGTTTGATCTGGACGATGCCTTGCAACAGAGGGGCTTTGCCGTCAAGTCGTATCCGTCGAGCGCGGTCTCGGCGACTGTCGGCGGTTGGGTGAGTATGCAGGGGCACGGCATGGGCAGTCTCAAGTACGGCGGAGTGGGCGAGCAACTGGTCAGCTTGCAAGTGGCGCTGCCGAGTGGCGAGCTGGTCACCGTCACGCGCGAAAGCGATCCGCCGCTCGATTGGTTTGTCGCCGCCGAAGGCACCTTGGGCGTGATCACCCAGGTTGAACTGACCGTCCGCCCGCGTCCTGCTGCCGAGTCTCATCGCCTGTTCGCTTTCGATGACCTGAACACACTCAGCCGGAACGTCGTCTCGCTCGCCCGCGCTGAGCCACGCCCCTTCACCATCTTTTTCGCCGACAGCGGCTACCTGCGCCTGCTGGCGCGCGCCGGGTTCCACATTCCTCTCGACTTGCCGCAGTCACATTTTCCTGTCAGCGAGAAAGGCTTGCTCCTGGTGAGTTTCCAGGGCGAGCCGTCTGAGGTCAACCAGGGCAAAGACAGGCTGACACGTGTGGCGGGGTGCGAGCTGTCTTCCGACCTGGCGCTGGAGGAATGGAATCTGCGCCTGTATCACCTGCGCGCCAAGCGGGCCGGGCCTTCGCTGCTGGCTGCCGAATCGTGGTTGCCGATAGACGCGCTGCACCACTACCTCAAGTCGGTCAGGACCCTGGCCGAACGCAGCCGCTTGCTGATCGGCACCTATGGCCTGGCCGTCGCACCGGACATGGCCCTGGTCATGTCTCTCTATCCGACCGATGAGCGACACACACTAAAATACCTGGCGGCGCTTGGATTCACCAAGCGGTTGCACGGCCTGGCCGCGCGCTACGGGGGGAGACCCTACGGTGTCGGGCTGTGGAACTCGGCCTACCTGCCCCGGTTGTTCAGCCGGACTCGACTGGAGGAGCTCAAGCGGCGCAAGGCGCGGCTTGATCCGTCAGGCATCATGAATCCAGGCAAGTTGTACCAGGCGCCGTTCCCGTTGTGGCCGATCACGTTTGGCATAGGAGCTACAGTGCTTGGCGCGGCGCATGTCGCGCTGGGAAGGGAGCGGCCATGAAGGATCAGGCCTTTTTCGAAGGACTGATGGCCGAAGCAGCCATCTGCGCTTACTGCGGCTATTGCCGGACGGTCTGCCCGACCTACGCGGGCGTCGGCTGGGAATCATGCTCACCGCGCGGCCGCATCCAACTCACTCGGCTTCTGCTGGAGGGAACGCCGCTGACCAGAGATCAGATGACGCGGCTATACCAATGCACGCTGTGCGGACATTGCACCCAGGTCTGCCCAACGCGCATTGATCTGCGCCGGTTCTGGCTGGAGGCGCGCAAGCAAACAGTCGCGCGAGAGCTGTCGCCCCAAGGTTTGGCGGCGGCGCGCGATAACGTAGCCAAGACCGGCAACGTCTATGGCTACCCGAACGACGAACGCGCCGGCTGGGTCGAGTACATGGATGATGCTCCCGCCGATCTCTACCAACGGGATCAGGCCGGGGTGGTTTATTTTGTCGGCTGTTCGTCGTCCTTTTCGCCGCGCGTCCAGCGCATCGCCGAGTCGTTCGTCCGTGTGCTCGATGCCGCCGGGGTGGATTTCACGATCTTGGGCGAAGGCGAAGTCTGCTGCGGCTTTCCGCTGCTTGCTGCCGGGATGCATGACCAGGCGCAAGCGGTGATTGAGCGCAACCTGGAGCGTGTCCGTGCGATCGGCGCAACAACCATCGTCTTTAACTGCCCGGCCTGCCGGATGATGTGGCTTGAAGAATACGCTCGCCATTTGCCCGGCGTGCGGCTGCTCCACTCGACCGAGTTGTTGGCCGAGTTGACGGCTGCCCAACGGTTGCCGATGAAGGATGTAAACCGAATCGTCACGTACCACGATCCGTGCGACCTGGCGCGCAATAGCGGGGTGTATGATGCGCCGCGCGCGGTGCTGGCGGCAATCCCGGGTCTGCAGCTCGTCGAGGTACACGAGCGGCGCGAGCGTGGGCTGTGTTGCGG
>MICJ01000117.1:10797-18997 GCA_001830835.1 Syntrophobacterales bacterium GWC2_56_13
ATGGTAGACACGGCGTTGTCCGGGCGCGTGGCGGCGCGAATGGTAAGCAAACTGGCTGGGACCGGCGCACAGACTATCGTGACCGCCTGCCCACAGTGCGTGCGGACGTTGACGCGCGGAGCAGAGCAAACCGCTCCCGATGTCACGGTGAAAGACATAGTGGAATTGCTGGCCGAGGCCCTGGACAGATGAGGCCAACCCTTGCGGAGGTTTTAAACCTTTCCAAGGGTTACAAGTAAGGAGGACAGTATGGCCCAAGTCGAAGGGATCAATTTGCCGGATGAACTTTATTACCAGCCGGATGATCATCTGTGGGTGCGCATGGACGGCACACGGGCAAGCGTTGGGCTTGATGACCTGGCCCAGCGATCAGCCGGAACGGTGAATGCCGTCCGGCTCAAGCCGCCGGGCCGGTCCATTGCCAAGGGCAAGACGTTCGGAACGATGGAAGCGGGCAAGTACGTAGGGCCATTCAGAGCGCCAATCGCAGGACAGGTGATCGAAATTAACGCGGAGGTCATGAGCCAGCCTGGTTTATTGAACTCGGATCCTTACGGCAAAGGCTGGCTGATTCTCATCGAGCCAGAGAATGCGGCGCGCGATTTGCCCGACTTGGTGCATGGCAATGCCACTCAAACATGGCTGGAGAAAACCATCGCCGATTGGCGCAAACGAGGATTACTGAAGGGTTAAGGAACGGCTATTAAATTCTTTTTGCGGTGGATCGAGGTTGACATCATTTACAGGAATATGCCATAGTGCACTTTAAGAGATCATGGAAAGGGGGAGAATGTATGGCGGAAGAAGCCGTGGTGCACATCGGCGATGTCGATTTTAATGAGGAGATTCTGAAGGCGGACAAGCCAGCCCTGGTCGACTTCTGGGCGCCTTGGTGCGGTCCATGCAGGTCCCTCGGCCCAACGGTGGAGGCCCTGGCCGGTCAGTACCGCGGCCAGCTCAAGGTGGCGAAGATCAATATTGACGACAACCCCAAGACGGCTGCGACCTATGGCGTGATGAGCATCCCGACCCTGATCCTATTCAAGGAAGGGAAGATCCTCGACACCATCGTCGGCTTGGTCCCGAAGGAACGCCTGGAGGCGTTTATCAAAAAAGCCCTGTAAGCAGGGGACGGAAGGTGAGAACTGTGCGCAATAAACGAATTCTCCTGATCCTCCTCACGGCGGTTCTGCTGTTCTCCGGATGCAAGATCTGGTTGCCCTGGACGAAGAAGGTGGATATGACCCGTGCGACCCCGGAGGGGCTCTACCAGCAGGGAGTGGAGTACTATCAGGACGGCAGTTACAAGAAGGCCGTGGATCTCTTCCAGCGGCTCAAGGAGGAGTATCCCCTGAGCAAATACGCGATCATGGGGGAGATGGGGATCGCCGATTCCTATTTCAGCGGCAAGCAGTATGTCGAGGCTGAACTCGCCTACAGCGAATTCCTCGATCTCCACCCGACGAACGAGAACCTGCCCTATGTCCTGTATCAGATTGGGATGTGCCATTTCAATCAGAGCACGACGATCGACCGCGACCAGTCGGAGGCGCTCAAGGCCCTGAAGGAATTGGAGCGGCTCGTGGCCCGCTTCCCCAGCAGCAAATTCGCCTTCCTTGCGGAAAAGGTGATCCGGGAATGCAAGAAAACTCTGGGCGAGCAGGAATTCTATGTGGGACAGTTCTACTTCAACATAAAGGAGTATCGGGCGGCCCTGCAGCGGTTCGAGAAGGTCGCGCGGGAATATCCGAACGTCGGACTCGATTACAAGGTGAGCTATTTCCTCATCGAAACGAAAAGGCGCCTCGCCGAGGCGGAGGCGAAAAGTACAGCGGAAAAGAAGTAGACCATCGACTTCCGGCAATCATGCCGCCCTCTTTCCGTTTCCCTCTTTCTCAAGCTTGAATCCCCTGATCCTGCTAAGCGCCTCCGTCATGCACGCGTCGGGATCGCGCGCCGTATCGATGACGATGTGGAATTCCGCCGGAAGCTCCTTTACCGGGTCGAAATCGGTCCTCTGGGCGAGGAAGATCTCCCACCGCCCGTCGGAGGGGTCGGCGCTCTCCTTCTGCCTGGCGACGAGGCGCTCCTTCACGATCCCCTCCGGACAGACGCATTCGAGAAGAAAGAAATCTGCATTCAATTTTTGAGCCGCTGCGAAGGCCCGGAGGCGGTCCGCACGCCGTTTGTACGAGGCGTCGATGATCACCGAACGCCCCTGTCCCAGTGCTTCGGCGGCGATTTCCAGCGCCCGGTCATAGGTCCGCCTTGACATTTCATCGGAATAAATTCCGCGGCCGAAGTCCTCAGGGCGACGTTCCGAGGGCCGGATTTTGAGGAGCTCCTTGCGCAGGACGTCGGTGCGGATCACCTCCGCGCCGAGACGGGGGGCAAGGCCGCGGGCCAGGACGCTCTTCCCCGTTCCCATGAGCCCTGCCGTCACGAGCAGCACCGGCCGCTCCGGCCGGGCGGCATACGTATACGCCAGGTCGAAATAGCGGGCCGCCGTTTCCCCTGCCTCCCGCTGTTCTTTTTCGCCGATGGCCGGATCCTTGATCCGGAAACCGACGACCTTGCCGCGGACATAGGCGTAATAGCACCGGTAGAAATTGAGCAGAGTCCGGACGTCAGGATCTCCCGCGTGACGGATGTAGGCGGCGACGAAGGCCTCCGCCCAGTCCGGGTAGCCGTTATAGTCGAGGTCCATCGCCAGAAAGGCGACCTCGGCAGCGACGTCCCCGAAGCGGAACCGCTCGTTGAACTCGATACAGTCGAAGATCGTAATCCCGTTATCGACGCAGATGTGTTCGAGATGGAGATCACCGTGGCAGTCCCGGATCCGGTGTTCGGCTACCCGTCGCAGGAGGAGGGGCTCTTCGCGCTGAAGAAAATCAAAGACATAGGCTCTGATGAAGTCGTATCGGCCGCGGGGGATCGTGACGTCGAGGTAATCTGACGTCTGGGCAAAGTTCTCCTCGTGGTTCCGGCGGATGGTCTCCATGCCGCCGATCTCGTCGATCCTCCCCCCTGTCTCCGCCAGCCGGTGGAAGTCGGCGAGCTTGCGGGCGATGGCATCCATAATGGAGGGTTCAACCTTCCCTTCGGCCAGGAGTAGCCCCAGCATCCGTTCCCGGGGGAGAAGCTTCATCCGGACGGCATAGTCCACGATGCGTCCGGCTTCCCCCATCTGGAGAGCGCCCGTGGCGTCCTCTGCGATGGGGACGACGCCGAGGTAGGTCTCCGGCGCCAGCCTCCGGTTCAGCCGGAGCTCCTCTTCGCAGTAGAACTTCCGCTTCTCGATGGTCGTGAAATTCAGAAAGCCGAAATCGACGGCCTTCTTGACCTTGTAAACCTCGTTCCCGGCAATGAAGATGAAGGAGATGTGGGTCTGGACGACATCGACTTTCTCCGGCCGGTGGGGATAGAAAGCCGGCCGGCTCATTGCGGTCAGCAGTCCTTTATGCGTCATGGTGGTCTCCCCGTTGAAATGGTGCGGACACCATAGCCGAGGCGGCCGGAAATGTCAAACGGCCCCATAACTCGGATCACCCGGGGTTTCCTTCGCGTCGGATCCGGTACCAGAGGAAAGCGTACAGTCCGGCATTGATCAGGATCACGGAAACACCGAGAATAATCTGGAATTCCTGCGTCAGGTCATCCGGATAGAGGAGGGGCATCAGGTAGCGGTCGAGGAAATCGCCCCGGTAGACGGTAAGGCCGCCCCGGTCGCTGAGCCAGTTTTCCAGCGGCGTCAGAGGGCAGATCCCGCCTGAAAATTCGATCCATGCCCCCCAGAAGAGGGCCGGAACATGCAGCCATGCCCAGCGGCGTTTCGAGAGGACCAGGAGACCGCCCAAGGCGACGAACAGGACGAACATCCCGTGTACGATCATCACGAGATAGGCGAAGAGACGATAGGCCATCCGTCAGTTTTCCGTTTCACCCTTCAACGCGGCCGACAGTCGGAGCGAAACATCCTCCGGTTTTAGGGCAACAGCATAGTCCCAGCGTCCGTAACTTCCATCGGCGTTCACTTCTTCCTTTTCGCCGTTGGTTTCTTCCCGCCGGATGCGATAGGCGGGGTGCGGCCCGGCGACGCCCACCGCGTTGCTCCGGTGGAATTGAAGATAATCATTTTTTAACCCTTTTCGCGGCATCTTGGGCGCGATCAAGATCGCCCATCAGTTCTTCCTTATCCATGTCGATGAAGGGGATTCCGAGGCGGGAAGCGAACTTCACAAATTCGAAGCGCTCCATATCCAGATATTCCGCCGCCTTACCGCTGGACAGTTCACCAAGGCGGTAGAGCTCGAGTATCAGGTACTCAAAGATCTTTGAGGGCACATCCTTTTTCTTTTTCGCCAAGATGGGCAGAATATCGGCAGGAATATGCATCGTTATTTTTTCGGTTTGCATGATGATCTCTCCTTCTATCCTTCCGCTGGCCGCCTTCCTCGGGGATCCATCGTTCGGTTATTTCTTCTTGCTTGTAATCACGTTGTTTTTCAGCCGCCATTGAAATAATGGGGTCAAGTTGTTTCCAAACCAAAGTTTTGTGACATATAAGACCAACAAGTCGCGAAGATAGCTTGATTAAATCTCGCGTTTCACATTCCCAGACTATCAGGACATTCCATCCTTTCTGTTGGAGCTCTTCTTGATTATTTCGATCCCTTTCGACAGTCCGTTTGAATTTGGGAAGCCAGTATTTCTGGCGACTGGCAGGAGTGGTTGCATGAGGACAGCCCTGATGTCGGTGCCAGAAGCAACCATGCACAAAAACTACAGCGCGACGTTTCGGAAGAACGATGTCAGGCTTGCCCGGCAGGTCTTGCCGGTGCAGGCGAAAACGAAAGCCGAGCTTGTGGAGGAGAGAGCGAACTCTCCTCTCCGGCGTTGTATCGGTTGAACGCACACGACGCATAATATCGCTACGTTTTTCTGGAGGGAAGGTATCCAAAGCGTTATCCCATCGCGATCTTTAAACTGGGATCAGTCTCGCACTGGTCGATAATGCGATTGTAGGCTTCCACCATCTGGCGGACAGTCAAGGAGCGTTTTGTCTGTTGAAAGGCGCACCATTCGTACACATTGGTGGCGACAAATTGTTCGATTTCCAAAATGTCGATTCTTTCAGCAACATCCGCGTTTTTTGCAAGTGCAATCGCGCCGCCGACACCGCTCTGGGTGGTAATCACCAAGGGTCTGAGGTTTTGCGCCAAATTGTCGCAGCATTTCCTGATCAGCGCTTCGGTCGGCGCTGTCGTCACATGAATGGCCGTGTCACCGATGAGGAAATCCCCTTTTCGTCCCGACGGCGCGTCTGCAACGGAGAATCCCTCATGCTTGATTTTTACGTTCGGCAGGGCGGTTGCGATCTTTGCCCCCACGAGATGCTGCATGACAGCGCCGGCAACCATAACGCCTGGGCATTCCCGCTGTCGGGCGAACGCCGCTTCGATTAAATCGGACACGATGCTTCTGATCGACTTCGAAGAATCAACACTAAGTCCGAAGGGTTTGGATCTGAATGATTCTCTTTTAAGTCCCAATGGATGCGATCTGAAATATTCTCTTACGCGTTCGATCCACCAATTTTCTATGGCGCTAAAATCGAGAAGGTTTTTTTGTGCGAGTTCATTTAAGAAATCGACGTAAACACGCATTTTATGAATGCTTCCTTGACTTGTTCTTCCACCTTCTTTGGCAAGCACCCGGTCGATGCCATGGTCGGCCAGTATGGCCTGCACTGCGCCCCTTCCGAGTCCCGCAACTTGGCCTCCCTGCTTTGTGAGAAAATTATCGGCTGAAAAAGACGGAGTTTGTTCGCTCGCCTTGCGAGTCACGAAGAGAGCAAGGGAAAGGTGGCCTTTGCTATTAATCCTATATTGCGCTGAGAATTCCGTAAGTGACGATTCAAATTGAGTCATGGCAAAGGATCCATATTCCGTGCTGATGAGCGGTGTCGAGCTTTTTTCTCTCGATAAGGATCGAACGTATTAAAAATATTTGTTCAGGTTTATCCCTGTATCCATAATAAGCTTTGAAAACTTGAACCCGTCAATCAGCGAAACGCATGGTTTGACAATATGTTCGGATTCTTGAATAGCTGCTTTAGTAAAGTGACTTGTTGTTACGAAGACGCCTTTTGCAGTGGTGTGCAATGCGCCCCGAAAATTATTAATCTCAACGCTACCTACAGAATGACGCCAACGTTTTACTTGAAATTGAACATGAGTTTTTGAAAAGAAGTAATTTGAATCTGAGACATATGCGTTGACATCAATTCCTCCATCCTGAGACGGAGGGGTTACAGTAACATTTGTAAAACCATTGGATTCAACAACATCTCTTACAAGCGATTCAAACCGATATGGATTAATTTGCAAAAGGTGAAACCGAATTTCTTCTGTCTCATAGCCAGTCGTTTCAAAAACGTCGGTCGGCGTTTCAAAAATGACAACTTCTCTCTCTTTCTTATCAAGACCACGTTTTCGTCTTGAATCTTCAAATATTGCAGCGATCAGATCTCTTGCCTGTTGAATGGGCACTACACTGATTTCATTATGAATATAGAATTCAAATACCCATACTTTTCTCAAAATATTCTTCTTGTCTATCTGATATTCCTGATAATGCCGAAGCAGCTCAAGTAATCCAAGAAAAACATATGTTTGTTTTCCCTCATTTGAGAAACCATAAAATGGAATTGGAGAAGAGTATTGTTCGATAATCCTTCTATTCCTACCAGTAATTTCTTGATCCCCGATTCTTCCTTGGGCTGTATAAATGAGGACATTATTTTCAATTCTGTCATGGTAAGGATTCTCTGATAGATTTTTCTGGCACTGTTCTGTTGTGGTTAGGATGACGAGATGGTTAAGACGCTTGTTCGCGTCAATAGACGGACGAATGCCACCTAAATTTTCTACATTTAAGGCAAAGCGAATCTGATCGTTTGTATATTTTTCACCGACCTTAAATTCTATTGTCATAAACTTTCTCTCATCGATATGCGTTATGGTATTGATATATTGAGCAAACCTGTCTTAAGCAATTTCACACCCGGATCTTATCTCATTCGTTTAAAATCTCTGAATACTAAGGATGCATTCGCACTCTTCCTGCCGGGACATCATCGGCTTCCCGGGCGACATTCCCGCCGTCCCAGTCCAGGGCGGGGGAGAGGGAAGAGTCGTAGCGATACGTCGCCGGCGGTTTCTTCTTCCGGAACTGCGCCTGGGTGCCCACGTCGGGCCGCATGGGGCTGTCCGCTTCGGGGCGCTTGTAGATCTCGGCTTTTCTGTCGGGGCTTGTTCGTTTCGATCTAGCCATGCCTTCGCTCCTTGTGGAAGGGTCATGTCGGGGATGCCGCCGGGATCTCATTTGCGCCATCGCCTTGCGACAATAACTTCCAATCGGGATGGTATGCCTGTATTCCGTTGAAACGCGGCTCAGTTGATTCGATCGTCGCTTCGACAACGGTAAGTTGTAGAAATGGGAATATAAGTATTTGATAGACCGAAGGGGGCGGTCTGTCAAGCAGAATCGGGACATGAGCGGGTGGCATTTGCTTCCAGGGCCGCCTGGCCGCTCAACTGGCCGCAGGCGGCCAGGATGTCTCGGCCATGGCTCGCGCGAAGGATTGCCGTATAGTGGTGATCCAAAAGGACCTGCTGGAAGGCGCTGATTGCTTCGGGGGAGGGCGTCTTGAAGGGAGAGCCTGGGAATTCGTTGAAGGCAATCAGATTCAGCTTGCAGCGAACTCCCTTGAGCAGGCGGGCCAGCTTCTCCGCGTCTTCGGGGGAGTCGTTGACGCCTGCCATGAGGGTGTACTCGAAGGTCAGCATCCGTCGGCCCGGCATGGGATAGTCCCGGCAGGCCCGCAGAAGCGTCGCCAGGGGGTATTTCCGGTTGATGGGCATCAGGTCGTCCCTACTCCGGTCGTCGGGTGCGTTCAGGGAGATGGCGAGGTTGACACAGACGTCCTTACCCAACTGCACGATCTGCGGGGCGAGGCCGCAGGTGGAGATCGTGATCTTCCGATTGGAGAATC
This sequence comes from Syntrophobacterales bacterium GWC2_56_13, assembly GCA_001830835.1. GTDB lineage: Bacteria > Desulfobacterota > Syntrophia > Syntrophales > UBA5619 > JAKAFS01. The sequence goes on from MICJ01000117.1 coordinate 18,854, forward strand.
CGAGGCCGAAATCGGAGGTGAGTATCCGGATCGATTTCACGGTATGGTCGTAGTTGGCCAGCGGTTCCCCCATTCCCATCAGGACGATGTTCTTGATCTCCGATCCCTCGGAGGCGTGACGCCGGAGCATCGTCATCTGGCCCG
>MICJ01000117.1:19020-27162 GCA_001830835.1 Syntrophobacterales bacterium GWC2_56_13
CGCTTCAGCCCCTGCCGGCCGGTCAGGCAGAAACGGCAACCCATCGCGCAGCCCGCCTGGGTGGAGATGCAGGCGGTCCAGTGGTTCCGGCCGGGGATGAGGACGCTCTCGATTGCGAGGCCGTCGGAAAGCCTGAAGAGGGCTTTTTGGGTCCCGTCCGCCGAGGTCTGGATCCGGTCGAGGGAAGGTTCGGCGATGATGAATAGCTCCCCCAGGGCGGCGCGGAAATTCCGGGCGAGCGTGGTCATCTCCGCAAAGGAGGTCGCCCCCGTCTGGTAGAGCCATTTCATGATCTGCCGGGCGCGGTACTTCTCCTTGCCCAGGCTCGCGATGAGGGCCTCGATCTCCGGGAGCGACAGGTCCCGGATGTTGGGTCTATCCGTCATTCCTCCACCGCTCCGTTGCTCTCACGCCATCTTCCGGGCGAGGTTGGTCGCGATGGCGTCGATGAACCCCTCGGTGCTCACCTTCCGGTTGCCGGGCGCTTCCTCAGCCACTGCGAGCAGGTCGCCGGTCATAATTCCGGACTCCACGGTCTCTATGGCGGCCGTCTCGAGACGATCCGCAAAGGCAGCGACCTCAGGCGTTCCGTCCAGATCCCCCCGTTTCCGCAGCGCCCCCGTCCAGGCGAAGATGAGGGCCATCGAGTTGGTCGAGGTCTCCTCCCCCCGGAGATGGCGGTAGTAGTGCCTCTGGACCGTGCCGTGGGCCGCCTCGTATTCGTACCAGCCGTGGGGCGAGACGAGGACGGAGGTCATCATGGCGAGGCTCCCGCTTGCCGCAGCGACCATGTCGGACATGACGTCCCCGTCGTAGTTCCTCAGCGCCCAGAGAAAGCCGCCTTCGGTCTTCATGATCCGAGCGACGGCGTCGTCGATCAGGGTAAAGAAAAAAGTGAGTCCCGCCTCCGTAAATTTATCCTTCCAGTTTTGTTCATACTCCCGATCGAAGATCTCCCGGAAGCGGGCGTCGTAGATCTTGGAGATCGTGTCTTTCGCGCTGAACCAGATGTCGATCCTCCGGTCCCAGGCGAACGTAAAGCAGGCCCGGGCGAAGGAGGTGATGGAGGCGTCGGTGTTGTGGATCCCCTGGACGATCCCCGGTTCCGAAAAGTCGTGGATAGTCTTGCGGACGGGCTCGCCGCCGTCTGCCGGAGTGAAGAGGAGTTCCACCCGCCCCGCCCCTTCGATCCGCATTTCTGCGCCGGAGTAAATGTCGCCATAGGCATGGCGGCCGACGGTGATCGGCTTTTTCCAGGGGAGAACGGTGGGACGGATGTTTTTCACCAGGATCGGCGTCCTGAATACCGTGCCGTCCAGGATCGCCCGGATCGTTCCGTTCGGGCTCTTCCAGTCCTGCTTCAGGTTGTATTCGCGCACCCGCTCGGCGGTGGGGGTAATCGTGGCGCACTTGACGCCCACGCCGTATTTTTTAATCGCTTCTGCGGCTTCGATCGTGACCCGGTCATCCGTTTCGTCACGGTGTTTCACGTGCAGGTCGTAGTATTCGAGACTAAGATCAAGATAGGGAAAAAGCAGCTTCTCCTTGACCATCTGCCACATGATGCGGGTCATCTCGTCCCCGTCTATATCGACCAGGGGGGTGACGACCTTGATTTTTTTTTTCTCCGACATATTAAAAATCCCTTATTTTTTCAGGTTCAGGGCGCCGCCCGCGAGCAGTAACGCTTTCTGTCTTTCGGAGAGTTCGCAGAGGCACTCGAACTCTTCGCCTCGTGTGATGTTCCGGATAATGATCTTCCCGCCATTCTGGATTGTTTTCCGGATGGCCGTGATCTCGATCTCGTCACCCTGGGCGATCCGATTGTAGACATCCGGCTCGTGGAAAATCAGGGGGATGATCCCGAAATTGATCAGGTTCGCAGAGTGTATCCGCTCAAAGGAGCGGGCGATCACCGCCTTCACCCCGAGGAACATGGGGCAGATGGCGGCGTGCTCCCGCGAGGAGCCCTGGCCATAGGAAAGACCGGCGACGACGACATTGTGCCGGCCCGCGTCCCGGTTCTTCAGAGCCCGTTCATAGAAGGATGGATCGACCGGTCGAAAGACGAATTCGGCGTACTTGGGAATGTTGGAACGATACTTCAGAAGATCGCCCGCCGGCGTGATGTGGTCGGTGGTGATCTTGTCGCCGACCTTGATCGCTACTTCGCCCCGGATCGTTTTTGGCAGCGGGTCGTTCTTCGGCGGCTTGCCGATATTGGGCCCCCGGACGATCTTCACGGCCGAAGGCTCGGCCGTCTCTTCCGGGCGTATGAACATCCGGTCGTCCACATGGAAACGCTCCGGCATCGCGACCTCCGGATAGGCAATACCGAGATCGCGGGGATCGGTGAAGCGCCCGGTCAATGCAGCAGCGGCGGCTGTTTCGGGGCTCACGAGGTATACGTCGGCGGTCTGTGTTCCCGAGCGGGCGAAGAAATTCCTGTTTGAGGTCCGCAGCGATACCCCATTGGTCGGGGGGCTCTGGCCGTTCCCGACGCAGAAGCCGCAGGCCGTTTCCATGAGCCTCGCGCCGCTGGCGAAAAAATCGGCAAGGTAGCCGTCCCGCGCCAGGTTTTCCAGAATCTGCCGCGAGCCCGGGGCGATGATCAGGCTGACATCCGGGTGTACCAACTTTCCCTTCAGGATACAGGCAACCGTTACCAGGTCTTTGTAGGAGGAGTTCGTGCAGCTTCCGACGCAGACCTGCTGGACGGAAATACCGCCGACCTCGCGGACGGTGGCGATCTGGTCGGGGCTGTGGGGTTTTGCGGTAAGCGGAACCAATTCCGATAGGTCGATCTCGACGCTCCTCTGATAGGCGGCGTCCGGATCGGCCTGGATTTCACACCAGTCCTCCTCGCGCTGCTGCGCCTTGAGGAAGCGCCGCGTCATCTCATCGCTGGGGAAGACGGAGGTCGTGACCCCGCACTCCGTCCCCATGTTGGCGATTGTAGCCCTCTCCGGGACGGTCAGCGTCGAAAGACCTTCCCCGCCGTATTCCAGGACGCACCCTACGTTACCCTTGGTAGTGAAGATCTCCAGGACCTTGAGGATGATGTCTTTTGCGGAGATCCAGGGGCGGAGCCTGCCAATCAGATTAACCCGAATGACCTGCGGGCAGGTGATGTAGAACGGTTCCCCGGCCATCGCCAGGGCGACGTCAAGGCCGCCGGCGCCGACGGCGATCATGCCCAGGGCGCCGCCAGTCGGCGTGTGGCTGTCGGCGCCGATGAGGGTCTTCCCGGGTTTGCCGAAGCGCTCCAGGTGGACATGGTGGCAGATGCCGTTGCCGGCCCGCGACAGGACGATACCGTGCTTCCGGGCGATGCCGGTCAGGTAGATGTGGTCGTCCGGGTTTTCGAAGCCGATCTGCAAGGTGTTGTGATCTATGTAGCTGACGGAGAGCTCGGTCCGGACCCGCGGCACGTTCATCGATTCGAACTGCAGATAGGCCATGGTTCCCGTGGAGTCCGGCGTCAGGGTCTGATCGAGGCGGATCGCGATTTCCGTGCCGGGGATGAACCGGCCGGCGACGAGATGCTTTTCGATGATCTTTTCAGTGATGGTTTTGCCCATAATTTGCCCTTATTCTAAATTTTTTATGACTGGAGCGGGCCTTCGCGAGGGGCTGAAAAAAATTCCTGAACCCCGACGATGTCATGCTTGTGAGCCTCTACTCCTTCGGCAGAAGGATGATCGCGATCCGCCTGTTTTTGGCCCGCCCCTCGGGGGTCTCGTTGTCGGCAACCGGCTGGTACTCGCCGAAGGCCGCGGCCGACAGGAGCGCAGGATCGAGCCCCTCCTTTTCCAGGTATCGGGTGATATCGATCGCCCGGGCTGCGGAGAGCTCCCAGTTGGTGGGATAACGCTTCGCAAGGGTCCCCGCGATCGGCACATTATCCGTGTGACCCTCGACGCGGATGATCTTGTCCGTGACGGTTTTGAGGATCTCGACCACCCTTTTAAGCACATCCAGCCCCTCCGGCTTTACCTCTGCGCGGCCAGAATCGAAAAGGATTTTATCCACGACATCCACCGTCAGTTTCCCCTTGAGTTCGGTGATGGCGATCTGTCCTTGTTCGATCTCCCCCTTCATCTCGTTCAGGAGGTCTTCGTAGGTCCGACTCACGGTCTGGACCTCTTCCTCCTTTGTCTTTTTAACAAGCGCGATGCTTTCCCGGAGCATCTGCTTGTCACCCTCCAGCTCGGCATTCTTGATTTTCAGTTCCTCGATGGCGCGCGTCGTCTCGGCGATGGTCCGGGCCAGCTCCTCTGTTTTGGCGACGAGTCGGGCGTCAAGGACGTTACTGTCCGCCGTCAGATTGTTCTTTTCAACTGCGAGTTTTTCTTTTTCTGCCGTCAGGCGGTCGATCTGTTCCTTGAGACGGGCGTTTTCATCCGTCATGGCCGAGAGTTGCCGCTGCAGGGTATCCGCTTCGGACTGCTTCTGGAGATAATCGCTTTTGGCAACGCAGCCGCCCAGTATGAGAAGGGCAGCGGCAACCGTCAGAAAACGAAAAAATGGGTGCAACATGGTTTCCTCCTTTCCGGTTTCCCGATGCTGAAGCCGCCTGTTTGGAGAAGACGGCGTTTCTGCTCGGGCGATGTTCCGCCGCGACAGTTAAGACCACCCGGACGGCTTCTTTCCGCTTGGCGGCGTAACCCTGATTAATGGGAGATGTATATAAGGTTATCGGGCACGAAATCAACTAAAAAATGGCCCTGGGGAAACATGAACGCTTCATGGAGCGGCAGGAGGGCAGCGTCACCGCGACGACTGTCTATATGCCCTCATCGCTGCCTTTGAGGCGGACGGCACGGACGAAACGCCTGTTGTAATAGGGCTCATTGAGGCTGTCGACACGGACCCCCCGTTTTCGCGAGGCGGCATGGAGGAATTTGCCGTTGCCGATATAGATGCCGACATGACCGAAAGATCGTCTCGTGTTGAAGAAGAGGAGATCCCCTTCGACCAGTTCGCTGCGCGAGACGCGCATCCCGACATGCGACTGCTCGAAGGCGGTCCGGGGGAGATCGATGTTGAAGGCCTCATAGATCTTCTTAACCAAGCCGGAACAGTCGATTCCCCTCATCGAGAATCCTCCCAGGCGGTAAGGGGCGCCGAGAAATCCCATCGCGACCTCGACGAGAAGTTTCGGTTCGTCGGGACTGCTCCACTTGCCCAGGAGCGTCAGGCTGTCCATTTTGCGCCGCTCCACCTCCACCTGGGCCTCTTCGGTCACGGGTTCGTCGTTTAAAGCTTCTTCCACACTCAGTCCCGGATTGACCTCGATTTCCGTGAATTCAGTTGGGATTGCGTCTGTCGGGGGCGATGATTTCTTCAGAGTGAGCTTTTGGCCTATCTTCAGGCGGTTGCCGCGGAGGCGATTGATCTGGCGGAGGTCGGATACGGAGATGCCGGCCTTATCGGCGATTCGGTAGAGCGTGTCGCCTTTTTTGACCTTATAGGCATTCTGAGCCAACCCTTCCCGGCAAAGGCCCAATGAAGCGAACAGAATGCTGAAGCCCATCCACAGGTAAATCCGCCGTCTCATCATGAAGTACCTCCTTAGTGTCATCGGGGGCGCCCCCACTCCTGCAACGGTGCACAGATTTTGCCAATGGATGACAAACTGCACACGGCAACTTGGGACCTTATTTATCGAAATTGTTTCGGGAAGTCAAACTAAATTTTCACAAGGCATGGTATTGGCGCGTCAGGCCATTGCGAGCGAAATGCCGGTTATGGATAATACGCATATCTTCCTTGTCAGCAATTTCCTTCCTGCTTAAGAGTTCAGGATTTGAGATGGCAAGGTGCATAAAAGAAACCATTCAACTTGACACAAAACCCAATTTTGTATAAATTCCAGCACATATAAAGTGTAGGGAAATCTTGTGATTCTGACCGAGGGGCCTTCCTCGAGACACCCGGAGGCAAACAACCGCATGGAGATCATTGAACTCAGATGAGCGTCCACGAACTTGCCGGCAAGCCGGCCCCAAGATCGATCCTCGCCAACATTCCGAGGCTTATCTCCGCCTATTACACCCATAAGCCGGACGTTTCCGATCCCGCCCAGAGGGTCGCTTTCGGAACATCGGGTCACAGGGGTTCATCGCTCAGAAATAGCTTCAACGAAGGCCACATCCTTGCGATCAGCCGGGCCATCTGCGAATACAGGAAATCAAAACAGATTACCGGCCCGCTGTTCATGGGCATGGATACCCATGCCCTGTCCGAGGCGGCTTTGGCCACGGCCATCGAGGTCTTTGCCGCCTGCGGGATTGCGGTGATGATCCAGGAGGGTCTCCGGTACACGCCCACACCGGTTATATCCCATGCGATCCTGACGTATAACCGGGGAAGGAAAAGCGGATTTGCCGACGGCGTGGTCATCACCCCTTCCCATAACCCGCCTGACGATGGCGGATTCAAGTACAACCCGCCCGAAGGGGGACCGGCGGACGCGGGAACAACCCGGATCATAGAAGAGAGGGCAAATGCGATCCTTGAGCAGGGGCTTGCGGACGTGCAAAGGCTGCCTTTTGAAAGGGCGCTGAAATCGGGATCGATCCGTCCATACGATTACGTGACTCCTTATGTGGAGGATCTTCAGAACGTCATCGACATGGAAGCTGTTGCGGGAGCAGGAATCAGGATCGGCGCTGATCCGCTCGGCGGAGCCGCAGTGGACTTCTGGGATCCCATCGCAGAGCGTTATGGACTTTCCCTCGATGTGGTGAACCGGATCGTCGACCCCACTTTTTCCTTCATGACGGTGGACAAGGACGGAAAGATCCGGATGGACTGCTCCTCGCCCTATGCCATGGAAAGCCTGATCCGGTTGAAGGACAAGTTTGATATCTCCTTCGGCAACGACACGGACGCTGACCGCCACGGCATTGTCACCAGAGGCGCCGGGCTGATGAATCCAAACCATTTCCTGTCTGCCGCCGTTTGGTACCTCTTCCAGAATCGGCCGGGGTGGAGAAAGGATGCGTCGGTGGGGAAAACGCTGGTCTCCACATCCATGATCGACCGGGTGGCTGCGTATCTCGGGAAGCGGCTTTATGAGGCGCCCGTGGGTTTCAAATGGTTTGTGGACGGCCTCCTTGATGGTTCTTGCGGTTTCGGCGGAGAGGAAAGCGCGGGGGCTTCTTTCCTGAGAAGGAACGGCATGGTATGGACGACGGATAAAGACGGCATCATCATGGATCTGCTTGCCTGCGAGCTTACGGTAAAAACCGGCAAAGACCCCGCCGTACTTTACCGGGATCTCGAAGATCGATTCGGTAAATTTTTCTATATTCGTATCGATGCACCGGCCACACCTGAACAGAAAGCCGTGTTCAAGAGATTTTCCCCGGAGATGATTACAGCAAAAGAGCTCGCCGGTGAGCCGATCATTGCCGCATTAACCCGTGCGCCGGGTAATAATGCCGACATCGTGGGGCTTAAGGTCGTCGTCAAAAGCGGGTGGTTCGCGGCCCGTCCGTCGGGTACGGAGGACATTTACAAGGTGTATGCTGAGAGCTTCCGGAGTGAAGGGCATCTGCAGAGGATTGTGAAAGATGCCGTGACGATCATCAGCGGCGCACTCGAAGCGGCGGGGATTCCGAAGGAAGGAATCAAATAGGATTGATTTTACATTTCGAACGGAATATCAGGAATGATCATGGATATTATATTACTTTAGATAGGCACGCCAGAATATTTTGTGACACCCCTATTTTCCCCCACTTCGTCTCAACCCAAAGGTCGGTGTCGGGGAATACATCAATGTGCTTCTTACATCTCGGACAAGTAAGACCATATCCGTATTGTAAAACGGCAAACTCCTTTTTACAGTACGGGCAAATACCAGTGTCCTCCATTTTTTCCTCCTTTTTACGTTACTTATGAGATTATTTCCTTGGTTGTCAAGAAGATTTTATCGGCAGTATGTTGTGTCGAATAGGGGGCGATTCAGGGAGGGGAAGCGTCAGCCTTCCATCTTATAGCCTTTCTCCTTGAAGAGACTCAGACAGACATCGACGACATCGGGGTCATACTGAGATCCGCGATGGTCTTTTATTTCATCAAGGACCTGCTTGAGAGGAAAGGGATTCCGGAAGGCCCGATGACAGGTCAAAT
>MICJ01000118.1:0-23902 GCA_001830835.1 Syntrophobacterales bacterium GWC2_56_13
CATCCTCATGTCAATCGCCCTCCTCCATATATTTCCGGATCTTTTCCGTCATGTAAACCGTGATCAGTAAATCACCTTCTGTGACAACCCTTAATAATTTCCCGGAAACGATCTTCTGATAGATCATCCGACTTTTCTTGCCCTTGACCATATTATCCGGGCTTTCCAAAGTCATTTCAACCAGATCCTTCGGGATTTCCCGTTCTTCCATCTGAATCAAAATATGCTGCGTCCAGTGCCAATCCATAAGAATCCTATTATGTTTCAGCCAGGTCTCATTATCTTCGTTCCGGAAGCAAAGTCAAGTCGCATCTTTTTTTGATCTGATCCTGGTCATTTATCCAAGCCGTAGAGGAGCTGCGTGTGCTGGAGATGCGGATGAAGTGCGGGATCGGGAAATGCGGCCGCTGCAATGTGGGAGAAAAATATGTCTGCAAGGACGGCCTGGTTTTTTCGCTCGCGGAGCTTGACAAATTGACCAAGGAGTATTAGTTTCAAATAGACCGCCCTAGGCGGAAAAATTGTGAAAAAAAGGGAACCGGGGGTTCCCTTTTTTATTGAGGAGCCCTGGGCGCGGTGCAAGATGCGACGGACAGCGGCGCACCGTGATCGATGGGAAACTATTTCACGATAGGAGAAGAAAATAGTGAACAGAATTGTCGAGAAGCAGGATTTGTCGGAGAACGTGGTTCGGATGGTCCTCGAAGCCCCGGCCATTGCGAGGAAGAGGCGTGCCGGCCAGTTCATTATTCTGAAGGTCCACGAAAAGGGGGAGAGGATCCCTCTGACCATTGTCGATTCGGATGCGGAGGCTGGGACGCTCACCATCATCTTTCAGGTGGTGGGGAAGACGACAACGGCCCTCGCCGCCATGAAGGCCGGGGATGCGTTGAGCGATGTCCAGGGCCCCCTCGGCAACCCGACGGAGATCGAAAACTTCGGCCATGTAGTCTGCATCGGCGGCGGCGTGGGCGTTGGCGTCGTTTATCCGCTCGCGGCGGCGCTCAAGAAGGCGGGGAACCGCGTGACCTCCATCATCGGGGCGCGGACAAAGACCCTCCTCATCCTCGAAGAGGAGATGAAGAAGGTCAGCGACAGGCTGATCGTGGCCACGGATGACGGCAGCTACGGCTTCCACGGTTTCGTCAGCGCGGTCCTCCAGAACCTGATCGACGAAAAGGAAAAGATCGACCGCGTCTATGCCATCGGCCCCGTGCCGATGATGCGCGTCCTGTGCAACGTGACGAAACCGTACGGGATCCGGACGATCGTTTCGCTCAATTCGATCATGGTCGATGCCACCGGGATGTGCGGCGCCTGCCGCGTCTCGGTTGGGGGCAAGACGAAATTCACCTGCGTGGACGGCCCCGAATTCGACGGCCATGAGGTCGATTTCGCCCTCCTGACGAACCGTCTGCGGATGTATGCGGATCAGGAAAAACAATCTCTGGAAACTTACAAGTGCAAAGTCAATGGAAAATAATGAAGTAAAACCGAAGAAGGAAAAGGTCCCCCGGCAGAAGATGCCCGAGCAGGCGTCCGATATCCGGGTCAAAAACTTTAACGAAGTGCCCACGGGTTATACCGAGGAGACCGCAATCACCGAGGCGAAGCGCTGCATCCAGTGCAAGAAGCCCGGCTGCATTGCCGGATGCCCCGTCGATGTCGATATCCCGGGATTCATCAAGCTGATCGCCGAAGGGAAGTTCATCGAGGCGGCGCTCAAACTCAAGGAAACGAACGCCCTCCCCGCCGTCTGCGGCCGCGTCTGCCCGCAGGAGGACCAGTGCGAGAAGGTCTGCATCCTCGGGAAGAAGGGAGAACCCGTGGCCGTCGGCCGCCTTGAGCGGTTCGCCGCCGACTACGAGCAGCAGGCGGGCAATATCTCCATCCCCGCGCCTGCAAAGCCCAACGGGAAAAAGGTCGCGGTGGTCGGCGCCGGTCCCGCGGGGCTCACGATCGCGGGCGATCTGGTCAAGCTCGGTTATGACGTTACGATCTTCGAGGCCCTGCACAAGGCGGGCGGCGTCCTTGTTTACGGAATACCGGAGTTTCGACTGCCGAAGGCGATCGTGGAGGCGGAGGTCGACTATCTCAAGAAACTGGGCGTGAAGATCGAAACGAACGCCGTCATCGGGCGGCTCAAGACGGTAGACGAGCTCTTCGCGGAGGGGTTCGACGCGGTCTTCCTCGGGGTCGGCGCCGGCGCGCCGGTCTTCATGAACATCCCCGGCGAGAACCTGAGCGGCATCTATTCGGCGAACGAGTATCTCACCCGCTCCAACCTCATGAAGGCCTATCGTTTCCCGGAATACGACACCCCCATCGTGCGGGGGAAGAATGTTGCCGTGATCGGCGGCGGGAACGTGGCGATGGACTCGGTCCGTACCGCCCTGCGTCTGGGGGCGGATAACGCGACGATCATCTACCGCCGGACGGAGGTCGAGATGCCGGCCCGGATCGAGGAGGTCCAGCACGCGAAGGAGGAGGGGGTGCAGTTCAAGCTCCTCACCAATCCCGTCGAATACATCGGGAACGAGGACGGCTGGGTGACCGGCGTCCGCTGCCAGAGGATGGAACTGGGCGAACCCGACGATTCGGGGAGACGCAGGCCGGTGCCCGTGGCGGGCTCGGAGTTTGTCATTCCCGTTGATACCGTGGTGGTTGCCGTCGGAACGACGGCCAATCCGATCGTCCCCGCGACGACGCCGGGGCTGGAGACGAACCGGTGGGGCTACATCGTGACGAAGGACGCCTCCGGCCTGACGAGCCGCGAGGGGGTCTACGCGGGCGGCGACATCGTCACCGGTTCGGCCACCGTCATCCTGGCGATGGGCGCCGGGAGGCTGGCAGCAAAGGCCATCCACGAGTATCTGTCCCGATCATAGCGGCAGGTCCTCTTCCCTATGCCGCTGTTTTCAGACTGACATGCATGCCTGCCCTCGTGGCAAGAGTCACAAGCATTTCGAGGCTAAATTACCAGCCTTTGTAATGTCAAGATAAACGATTCCCTCTGTACATTCAACTTTGCCTTTTTCCCATGGGGCGGCGGGACCGATTCTTTGTGGAATGACGGAGGAACAAAAAAGGGAAGGCTTCGGAATCCCTTCTTTTCAAATACACGCCCCGAAACCTTCCCTTATGCTTCAAGCATTCATCGTTTCAAACTCTATTACTTCGCTGGATGCACAATACCCATGGCGTCGGTGACACCAGGTTTGATCGGGGTATAGCGCTTGATCACCTTACCGTAAGATAATACGAAGTTGTAGCGACCCCAGGACGACGCTATCATGCGCTTCACCGGCAACCGAAAATAGCCATCTACAGCGGAAGGCGAGTCAAACGTAACATTGCCGGGCCCTACGAATCCTTCCCCTTTGCCATCGGACCCGGTGATCAGTTCGAACTTGATGGGTGTCATCACCAGTTCACAGACTTCCGGGGGAGCACCTTCTTCGGGGCTAGGAATCACCTTCAAGGTCACCAGAGGATTGCTTGCCACATCCTCTGGTTTCAAAATATCTCTTGGTCGCAACACTCCTGTGGCGATCCGCTTGCCAGTTGGACGTTCTGCCCAGGCACTGATAAGGTTTCTTTCTTTACTCCATTCTATGTTTGCAAAAAGTTTTGGGAAACCATATGGTTCTCGACCTCCAATCAGGCCGACCTCATTGGTGACCAGCAAACCAACACAATAAGTAACGGGTTGACCTTTCCACAAAGCATTAAGACCGATAATCACTTCTTTATACGCCCCCAGGGTGCTAAAATGAAAATCAGGGAAAAGAACTTGTGCGACGGCTGGTGAATTTGCAAGTGTTAGTCCTTCAGGAAGAACTGCTGCCGCAGCCTCGTCATCGGTTTCGTAAATAAACGCGAGCATCTCAATGCCGCGGTAGTAATATGGGGGAGCATCAAAAGGGGGCATGGTAACCGGCATCGAGAAACCGAAATTTCGCGGCTGTAGCTTACCTGGTAAGCCTTCCCCAGTAGCTATCACCGGAATCACCATGAAGAAAGCCAGCGTCAGCAACGCGGCCACGACTAGTATCTTTTTCATATTGTTTCCTCCGAAAAAATAATTCTCTACCCTGTTCTGGAACTCCAGGCAGAAACTTCTTGTGGTTATCTACGTTAGCCCCGCTTTGGGTCATAGATAATCCGTGCCCAGCCGATCACTGCTCTGCATTCGCTCCAGATGACTCTTCACCACCCGGAGCTAAAGTATTGGCACCTTAAGTACTTGTTTTCTCATAAGGCAGAACCCAAAAAAGCTTGGTGCCCTGAGTAGGAGAGATGCCCAACAAAGCAAGACAATGATCCTCGAACATGGCCACGTAACGCAGAGACCTTGCCATCAAGGCTCGGAAACCCAAGTAAAGTGATTCCTCTTCATTTGGTCGCAATTCGATCTTATTCGTGTCTTTTTGTCAAGAAGAAACTTGGAAGTGTCAGTAGCACGTGATATGTGCGGCATTGTAGCACACAATCTGTCCGGTTTAGGATGGTCACCGATGGAGGTGACGGATGAGACGGTGTTGATTGTCACAATAGCGGAAGAGGTCATCGCCCTCGGCTTTCCCATCCTTGCGGAGGGGGAGGCCGCCGTCTAGACAGCGGGAACGCTTGCCGATACGATGCGTTTGAATCTCCATATCAGGACGGGACACCGGGTCCTCTATCTTCTTTCGGCCTTCGAGGCGGAGAATCCGGACGGGCTCTACGCCGGCTTCCGGAAGATTGCCTGGGAGGGGCTCCTCCACGAAAGCGGGGCGCACGCGTACCTCTGCGTGACCTCCACGGTGGAGACCCCGACGATCAAGGATGGGCGATTCGTCAACCTCAATGCGAAGGACGCTATCGTCGACCGTCTTGCCGAGTGTTGCGGCATCCGCCCCGACTCCGACCCGGACCGGGACCGGGCGGTGGTTCACGTTTACTGGAAGGGAAGCGAGGTCCGCGTTTACCTGGACGCCTCCGGTGAGCCCCTCTCGCGGCGCGGCTATCGGAAGATCCCCCCTACGGCGAGCGGACGGGGGACGTCTCGAGACTGATCGGCCTGTACCGTGAGATCGGGGATTTCTTCAAGCAGAAATGCGGCGGCTGCCGGGGGTACATCTTCACCGGGAACATGGCCCTGGGGAAGCAGGTTGGGCTTCGGACCAAGCGGCGAATCCCCTTTTACAACAGCGGAATCGAGTGTCGTCTCCTGGAGTACGAACTCTATGAGGGGACCCGGCGGAAAGAAGCGGATCACGGCAGGGAATAAGGGGGGGACGTGAAGACGGACGCTCTCCCCATCTCCTGAAGACAAAATTGTGATTTCCTGAATAATATTTTTTACTCCTCCTCTGAGGAGGCCTGTCTTTTAGCTCTTCTATTCACACGCGAAGGACCAGACCCTGCGTCCCTCACGGGGCGTTTCAGCGTGGGATCAGGTTCATCGGTTGCGGAAACAACCGGCGGCTGTGCATTTACTTGTGCCGAAGGACGATCGGCGGATTGCCTTTGTGCGCTTTCAGTATCAAACACAGTAATCAACTTTATGTTTTCATCATATATCAGCAGGAGGTTCTCAACGCCTGCATCCTTTAAAATAAATCTTAACCCTTCTTCAAGTGTAACCTTGTTTAGTGTTTGCGTAACCGGCTTGTCCATCCATTTATCAGGTACTTTTATCTTCCATCTGGTTGTTTTGGAAATTTTTCCAAGTACGCTTCGTAACGGCTCATTTTTTACATCCATGGTAATCATGGGATTAGCGGATACATTATCCGATCCCCAGCAGGGAGTTGCAATAAGATTAGCTGAAAACAATCCCACAAAAAACACAGCAAAACCAATTTTTATTATTGCGATTGACTGTTTAGACATGATTCCTTCAAATGGTTTGCCATCAGCCGGGCCAGCGGTCACGGGAGGACGGGGGCCTGCTCGAGTATCACGACCGCATCGACGAACAGCTCGTACTCCTCGTTCTCGTTGAGGTCGTGCACGCGGACCTTCTCTACCTCGCCCTCGCCCAGGACGGCGATGGGCTCGGACTCATAGATGACCTTCACATCCGACCGCTTGAGCGGAGCGCGCAGGTCGTCCTTGGAGGAGGGCTCCTTGGTCGAGGACATGAAGACGACCCTGCCCGTGTGCTTGGTGAGCTCGAGCGCAACGTCGACGGAGGGTTTGCCCCTGTCGACAACCAGGACCCTCTTTTCAACGAACGCCTTGGGATCCTCGACCCTGCGGTAGACGCCCTTGCCGAGCAGCGCTTCCGCGCCGTCGATGGCGGGCGGTTTGGTAACGGGCAGCCCGCAGGAGGAGGGGACTTCGCCGACCTTGGGGGATTCCGGCGTCTCCCCGCGGCGGCCCTCGCGCCACGCCTTGATGGCGTCGTGGAGCGCGTCCGCGGCCAGATTGGAGCAGTGCATCTTGATCGGCGGCAGGCCCTCGAGCGCGTCCGCAACGTCGTTGCGGGTGACCTTCATGGCCTCGTCGAGGGTCATGCCCTTGACAAGCTCTGTCGTCATACTCGACGTGGCGACGGCCGAGCCGCAGCCGAACGTCTGGAATTTGATGTCCGCGATGCGGTCATCGCTGACGCGAATGTAAATGTACATCAGGTCGCCGCAGATGGGGTTGCCTACCTTGCCCACGGCCACATCGAGGCCCTCAAGGGTGCCCACATTGCGGGGGTTGCGGAAGTGGTCGAGCGTCTTCTCGCTGTAGTTGGTCGACTTCATGCCTTCGTTTCCTTCGCATAGAGCGGTGATAGACTGCGCAGCCTCTCGACGATGCCCGGCAGGACTTCGATCACGCGGTCCACGTCCGTGGGCCTGCTCCACCTGCCGAAGGTGAACTCCAGCGAGCCGTGCGCCTCCTCGTGGAGCAGCCCGCAGGAGATGAGTGTGTGCGATGGTTCGAGGGTCTTCGACGAGCACGCGGAACCCGTTGAGGCCGCGACGCCCTTGTCCTTCAAGGACAGCAGCAGCGACTCGCCCTCGATGGCCTCGAACCGGAAGTGCGCGTTGTTGGGGAGCCTCTCCCTGGGGTGGCCGTTGAGGTGCGACTTGGGGATCCTGCCGAGCACGCCCGCGATGAGCCGGTCGCGGTACTGCATGAGCCTGAGCGCCTCCGCGGGCATCTCGGAGGTCATGATGTCCGCCGCGGCCGCCATGCCCACAATGGCGGGCATGTTCTCGGTGCCGGACCGCAATCCCCTTTCCTGGCCGCCGCCCGGCATGACTGGCGCAATGTTCACGTTCCTTCTGATGTATAGTGCGCCCAGGCCCTTGGGACCGTAGATGTCGTTGGCGGAGAGCGTCAGCAGGTCGACGTGGACCTTGCGCACGTCGATGGGCACGAGGCCCTCGGCCGCGACCGCGTCGGTGTGCAACGCGATACCCCTGCCCTGGAGCGCATCGGCGATCTCCGGCATGGGCTGGACGGTGCCGATCTCGCTGCTTGCCCAGCCGATGCTCACGAGGATTGTCGCGTCATTTATCTTCTTGCGGAGCTTCTCGACGCTCACCCGGCCGTACTGGTCGACCCCCACCTTACTGACCTTGAAGCCCTGCTTCTCGAGCGCCTTCGCAATGTTGTGGATCGAAATGTGCTCGCTCTCCGCGACGACGATGTGGTCGCCCCGCCTGCGGTTGCGGGTGGCGTAGCCGATCATGGCGAGGTTGTTCGACTCGGTCGCACCCGATGTGAAAATGACCTCGTCCTTGTTCGCACCAATGAATTGCGCGACCCTCTCACGGGACCTCTCGAGCGTGTCCGTGGCCTCGTCGCCATCGAGGTGCAGCGAGCTGGGGTTGCCGAAACTCTCGGTGAACCAGGGGCGCATCGCGTCGACCACGCGGGGATCGACGGGCTTCGACGACTGGTAGTCCAGGTAGACTTGCGCAGGCATTCCCACCCCCCTTGCCCCACCTAAAACCACATCGCGGCGCCCGCGTCGAGAGCAAGGTCATTGAGCGTGCCCGCGCCGACGATCTTGACGCCGGAGATCAGCGTGACCTTGTCCCAGCCCAGCATTTGCTTGGATGCCTCGCAGGCGTAGAACTCAACGCCCATCTTCATGGCCTTGTCCATCATTTCCTTCACAGTGGGGAACGTCCCCATCTTGATAGCCTCGGCTGCGCCAGGCAGCAGGATCTTGAGTCCCATGCCCAGGTAGTAGACCTTGGTATTGAGCCCCATGGCCGCGGCTGTCTGCGCCAGCACCAGAGGCGAGTACTGCCTCTCCGGTGCGTCGCTCGTCTGAACGTACAGGATGAATTGTTTCTCTGACATGTCTATCGTCTCCTTTTCTGGTTGATCGTAACCTCTCGGAAGGTCACTCGTTCCTCTTGATCAAGAATCGCATGTGGTCGTCGTCCTTCTCGTAGGACACGACCTCGTGGCCCGCGCGCTTGGCAAACCTCTTGAGATCCTCCTCCGCCGCCGGGTCGTCCGTGATGACCTCCAGAATCTCGCCTGGCTTGATCTGGTCAATATTCTCCCGTGTCTGGAACAGTGGCTCGGGGCAATACAGTCCCAGACAGTCAAGCGTTCTGGCGGGTTTAACGTCCTCTTTCATACTCAACGCCTCTTTATACCCTATCCGTTTTTCAGTTCCAATTCCAGTGGTATCGTCCTTGTGATGCACTCTACCCCTGGACATCTTTCCTTGGCCAGCGTCATGAGCTTTTCCAGTTTGTCCCGTGAAGCGCCATCGGCATTTACGGTGAACTTCACCCTGTCAACAATATTTTCGCTTGCCAGTCCCATCTGTTTCCTAAGGTCCATCCAATTCTCTGCGGTGACCTCAAGATTTGTTAGGCGGATACCTTCGCTGGCGGCTGTTGCTGCGAAGGTGACGGCAAAACAAGCGGCTATCCCGTAAAGGCAGTACTGGATAGGGTCGGGACTCGTGCCCCAACCGCCGGCAAAAGGCGCTAGTTCTGCGCTGAGCACTACGCGTCCCTTGGCATATTCCAAAGTAGAGACGAACTGCGGCTTACCCTCCTCTAATATCCAAGAGCCCGTAACGCGCTTGTTCTTCTTGGCTTGGGTAGGATCCTTTCTTATTGTAGCGACAAATTTTTGCATCTCCGGCAGATTTACATTGTTCATTTGTACTATCCTCCTTGCAATGCTCCAGTCGTTTTCGGATGAATCGACTATGCCAAAATGTCAGATTCTACGTTAATTATTGTCAAGCCATCCGTATATGTATTCACCTCCTTCCGTTTGGCGGCCACTTCCCTGAGTTTCCTTATCATTGATAATAACTTGCTATTATGTGGGGATACTTTACAAAGAACGGCCTTGTATGTCAAGAAGCTTCTGGCATAACATGTAGTGTCGCAAAAGAGGGGGATTCCTGTGGGAAAGGTGTCGGCGGCGCGAGGGGCGTCCATTTGGCATGAGCGATAGTCGATAAATAAATGTGATGACAAAAGGCACACATTCGAGCATAGTGGCGGCGATGTTCTAATAGACCCAAGCGGGATCGTACGTCTGAATCATATTGGCAAAGGCCCGGCAGATCGTCCCACTGTTGAGATGATTTTGGGCAGGATTAAGATGTAGAGAGGCGCCAAACCTGCGCGATCTGGAGAGGCAGAATGAATTACCCGCGAATCATACTTAAAAAGGGACGAGACGCAGCTCTCCGCCGCGGCCATCCCTGGGTCTTCTCAGGAGCGCTGGCCTCGGTAGAGGGGAAGTTAGAGCCCGGTGACATCGTCCTGGCGGCGGACGCCACCGGCCGAAACCTCGGCCTCGGTTTTTTCAACACCGGCGACATTGCGTTCCGTCTCCTCACCGACAATCCCGCCGCCCGAATCGACGCCGGTTTTTGGCGGCGACGGATCGAATGGGCGCTCGCCCTGCGCCGTCAGGTCGTCCCGCCGGAAACGGACGCTTTCCGGCTTGTCAATGCGGAGGGGGATGGGATGCCCGGCCTCGTCGTCGACCGGTACGGAGACTATCTTGTGTTCAGCATCGGGACGGCCGGGATTGAGAAATGGCGGGAAACCTTGATCGGTCTTATGGTCGAGTCGGTCGGGCCGGTCGGGATTTACGAACGGAGCGAGGGGCGTTCCCGGCAGTTGGAGGGGCTTGCAGAGCGCATCTGTCCCGTGGTGGGGGAGATCCCGGAGACGGCTGAGATCACGGAAAACGGCCTTCGCTTTGTGGTGGATCTGATCACCGGACAGAAGACGGGATTCTTCCTCGATCAGCGTCTGAACCGGGAAATCGTCGGCGCCTTGAGCCGGGAGGCGGCGGTTCTGAACTGCTTCTCTTACACCGGCGCTTTTTCCGTCTATGCCGTTCGCGGAGGGGCTAAGCGGGTCGTCTCAGTGGAGGCCTCGGCGGCGACCAACGAGATCGCCTGCCGGAACCTTGTCCGGAACGGCCTTTCTCCGGAGAATCACCCCATGCTCACGGCCAATGTCTTCGATTATATCCGGGAAACGGAAGAGGTATTCGACGTGATCATCCTCGATCCTCCCGCCTTCGCCAAGTCCCGGAAGGATCTCGCCCGTGCGGCGCGGGGCTACAAGGAGATCAATCTCCAGGCGGCGCGGCGCCTCCGGGAAGGGGGGTTGCTCGCGACCTTCTCCTGTTCCAACCCCATCGATCCGGAGCTCTTCGAAAAGATCGTCCTCGGCGCCGTCCGAGATGCGGGGAAGACGGCGCAGGTTCTCCGTCTCCTCGGGGCGGGGCCGGACCATCCCGTGAACCTCGCCCACCCGGAGGGCCGTTACCTCAAAGGACTCCTCCTCTGCCTGACGACGCCTTAGGATTTCCGGCCTCTCAGGAGTTCTTCAGGACGTTCGCGATCCGGTCATGAATGAGCTGCGATGCCAGGTTGTTTCCAGACGGCCCCACCATGATGGAGACCGCCGTCATTCCCTTCTCCACGTACTCCACGGAGATCCGGACCTTGTCGTCTTGGATCATTGCAGTTAAATTCCCGGTTGCGATCTTTTTTACCCGCTCGACGTCGACGGCCTTGAGGTCGGTCACGGTCTTCTCGCAGGCCGCCCAGACCTTCTCGAAAGGAAAGATGTAGGCGGCCCGGAGGTAGCCGTCCGTGTAAATGAATTCCCCGGAGCGGATGCCGATCGTCTTGGTGCCCACGGTGAGGGCGGTGTCGCACGCCGTGATCAGGAGTAGCGCAGGAACCAGTAACATAAGCCCAAGGAGCTTTCTTTTCATAAACCCTCCTTTCACTTCAAAAGCCCGGCAAGCTTTCGACCATATTCGAAGCAGGATTCGATGCTCTTCTGATCGGGATTCCAGAGGCACCGGAGGCCGTCGCCCACGACCTGGAAACCTGCCGCTTCGAGCTGTCCTTTGATCATCTTGACGGATTCGCCGCTCCAACCGTAGCAGCCGAAGGCGGCCGCTTTCTTGTTTCTGAACTTCAGCCCCTTCATCTCCTCCAGAAGCCCCGCGATCGAGGTCAGAACGGTGCGGTTGATCGTCGGGGAGCCGACGAGGATGGCCCTGGACTTGAAGATCTCCGTCATCACGTCGTTCCGGTCCGATTTGGCCAGGTTGTAGAGCTTCAGGTTGACCTGGGAATCGGCCTGCTTGATCCCCTGTGCGATGTTCTCCGCCATGACGCGCGTGCCGTTCCACATCGTATCGTAGATAAGCGTGATCTGGTCTTCCTGGTAGCTGTCCGCCCATTTCAGGTACTGTTGGACGATCCGGACGGGGTTGTCCCGCCAGATGACCCCGTGGCTCGTGCAGATGATGTCCACGGGGAGGTTGAAGGCGAGGACCTCCTTGATCTTCCGCTCCACCAGCTCGCTGAAGGGGGTCAGGATATTGGCGTAATACTTGATGCATTCCTCCATCAGTTCCGCCTGATCCACGAGGTCGTTGAACATGTATTCCGAAGCATAGTGCTGCCCGAAGGCATCGTTGCTGAAAAGAATGTTGTCCCCGGTCAGGTAGCAGAACATGCTGTCCGGCCAATGGAGCATCGGCGCTTCGATGAAGATCAGCTCCTTGCCTCCCAGGCTGAGGCGTTCCCCTGTCTTAATGGGATGGAAGTTCCAATCCCGGTGGTAATGGCCCTTTAGAGACTTGACACCGTTCGCCGTGCAGTAGATCGGCGTATCGGGGATGCAGCTCATCAGTTCGGGAAGGGCGCCGCTGTGATCGATCTCCCCATGGTTGGCAATCACGTAGTCGATCTTTTTCAGATCAATTAGTTTTTCCAGATTGGCGACGTACTCCTTGGCAAAGGGCGCCCATACCGTATCCACGACGGCCACCTTCTCCTCCTCGATCAGGTAGGAATTGTAAGTGGAGCCCCGGTGGGTCGAGTACTCATCCCCATGAAATTTGCGGAGTTCCCAGTCGATCTTTCCGATCCAGGAGACGTTGTTCTTTATCTGCAGCTTCATACTCAGATCCCCCTTTCATTACATACCGGCTTGTGTCTTCCGGCAAGTTCACTTTGGAAATTTACGCGGAACATTAAAAGGAATTATAACAGAGAAGAGACGCAGCGGCAAGCAGAAGGAATCAACAGCGGAACTGATCGATTCTATCTACACATTACGGCAGCATTTTAAGGGAACGACGGAGGATCAGATCAGGGAATAGACGGCCTGAATCAGCGCCCAGAGGAGGGCCGCCGCAGCGATCAGGGTACTTGCCGCTCCCAGGAGCCGATGAAACAAGGCCTCGGGCTTCCGCTCCTGGTAGCCGGTCAGAAAGGCGATCAGAATGCCGGAGACGAGACCGCCTCCATGCGCCCAGTTGTTTATCCCCGGAAAGAAGAGACCGAAGAGGACCAGTCCTACGACCCATCCCATCGCCTGGCGGTAGATCTGCCCCCCGTAGAAGCCGCCCCGGCTCTTGCCGTAGTAAAGGATGGCCCCGATGAGACCGCAGATGGAGGCGGAGGCGCCGATGGTGAAAGGGACGCCGGCCAGATAGGAGAGGAAAAAGCCGGCGACGCCGGTCCAGAGGTAGAGAATCGCGAAGCGGTGAAAACCGAATTCATCGAGGACAAAAGGGGCGAGTTGCCGCAGGGCCATCATGTTGAAGAAGATGTGCAGGAGCCCCCCGTGAAGGAAGGATGCGGAAACAAGAGTCCACCAGCGGCCGTAGGCGGCGATGGGGAGGGTTCCGGTCGCGCCGAGGAGAAAGAGGCTCTCACCCGAGGGCGACAGGAACGTCATGGGGTTGGCCGAAAGGCCCAGTGCCGATGGGTTGATCAGGAGAGAAAAGAGATAGAAGGCGGCGTTCAAGCCGATGATTGCCTTGACCGGATCAAGGTGAAGCAGGGAAAGAACGCCGAAGACCTTCCGCTTCCAGAGAGCGCCGGGCCCCGCCGTCCCGCAGTAGGGGCAGACAGGCTCATCGCTGCTGATCAGTTTGCGGCAGTGCGGGCAGAGCATGGATTTCTTTTCCGTCATATTGAGATCCCCCTTTATAAGAATCTCATGATCACCGGAATGGCGACAAAGGTCCCGATCGAGGTGGTCAGGTTGACGACGGCGACCAGCAAAAGCAGGCGCGTGATCTTGTTCCGGAAGAACCCCCGGACGGAGATGATATCGTCCGAGAGCCTGAGAAAGTCCTTGACCTGGGGTTTCCGCAGCGTTGCCTCCGCCAGACCGGCGACCCAGCCGGCGGCGATCAGGGGGTGCAGTGTCGTAATGGGAGCAGAAAGAGCAGAGGCCGCGATCGTCAACGGATGGGCCAGGAGGATGAGAGCCCCGAGCCCCGAGAAAGAAGCGGTGATCAACGCCCACCAGGTGAGCATCTTCAGGCTGGCCTGGGCGCCGGAGGAGAAGAAGCCGGCAACGAAAAGACCCATGATGGCCAGAGAAAAGACCCAGCCGGCGCATCTTCCCCAAATGCCTTTCTCGGGGATCCTGTTCAGCGCCGCAATGTCGATCTCTTCGCCCAGATGTTTCAGGATGCCCGGTACATGCCCCGCGCCCACGACCGCCACGATCCTGGCGCCCGCGGCATGGCCGATGGTGTGGGCGAGGTAGAGATCTCGTTCATCGATCAGAGTGATCTTCAATCCGGGCAGTTTCTCGCTGACGGTCTGCAGCGCCAGTTCCAGAACGTCGTGCTGTTTGAGTTTTTCGATCTCCGCCTCGGTGATTTCCTCGGTTGCGAACAGGGAGAGAATGACCTCGGAGAGGAACTTCATCTTGCTCCAGAAGCCCATCTTTCGCCAGGTCCGCAGGAGGGTCACCCTGATTTCCCGATCCGCAAGAACGATCTCCGCCCCGATCTCGTCGGCCCGGTCGATGGCCCGGAGCATCTCCTCGCCGGGAGTGATGTTGAATTTCTGGGCGATTTTCCGCTGGAGAGACGCCATGATGAGCTGGGAGAGGAGGATGGAGGCCCGCTTCTCGCGTATGACCTTGACGATGTTGGTTTCCTGCCACTTATCCTTCTGACGGATTGCATCGTAGCGGGGTTTGCAAAGCTCGACGCAGACTGTATCCGGTTTTTCATCGGCGATGACCCGCTCCACCAAGTCGGCGCTTTCCCGGGAGACGTGGGCAGTCCCTATCAGGAGGATCTCTCTATGGTCAAGATTTATGCGATGGACGTTCTCGTTTTCCAATGATGGCTTCCCTTTCTGGTATTTTTGGGGGGGTCATTAGCAATATTTGCGCCGGATGTAAAGAGAAATGGTTTGTGGCTGTTCCGGATGATGCGAAGAAGAGTGATGCCTCCGTAAAATTAAGCATCAAAAGTAGGTTCAGCCGGCATTCCTGCCACGGAGGCGACTGCCGACGAGTTCGTAGATCCTCAGTTCGCCGAGGGTGCTTCCGGCGTCGTACATGCCGATTTCCTTGACATCGAGGATCGAATTCATGGCGGCGATTTGCGACTTTTCACTGATGAGGATGCCGTTCGGTCTGGATTTTGCGAGATCCTGTATGCGGAAGACGACATTGACGGAATCGCCGATGACGGTATAGTCCATCTTCTTATCGAATCCGATGTTGCCGACCACCGCCTCTCCCGTGTGGATGCTGATCCCCATCGCCAGCGGGGCTTCGAGTTCACCGGAGAAGTGGTCGTTGATAGCCGGGAGCTTTGCCTGCATCTCCAGGGCGGCGGCGATGGCGTTGTCCGCATCGGTTGCGCAGGAGATGGGGGCGCCGAAAATGGCCAGGAAGCCGTCGCCCAAGTACTTGTCGACGATCCCCCCGTGTTTGAAGACGATATCCCCCATGCAGGCGAAAAAGTGGTTCAGCATCGCTACCGTCCGCTGGGGTCCGATCTTCTGGGAGATGGTGGAGAAGCCGCGGAGGTCGATGTTCAGGAGCGTCAGGATTTTCAGCTCTTCGATCAGGGGCTTGTCCGACTCGGTGTTGTGGATGATCTTGTCCACGATCTCCCGGGGGACGAATTTCTGGAACATCTTCCGGATGCCCCGTTCGTTTTCAGCCATGGACAGGGTCTCCTGATAGAGCCGGGAGTTTTCCAAGGCGATGCTGACCGAGGTCGCGATGGATTGGAGGAGGTGGAGGTCGTCGTCGTTGAAATCGTCGTTGATCTTGTTGAGGATCTCAATGACGCCGAGGACCTTTCCCCGGGAGATGAGCGGTACGCAAAGGACCGAACGGGTCTGGAAACCGGTCTGCCGGTCGAAATCGTTTCTGAAATGCCGGGAAGCGCCTGTATCTCTCACGAGGACCGGCTCACCGCTGGCGGCCGAGTAGCCGGAGACCCCTTCGCCGAGCTTCACGCGGAAAGATTTGAGGGCATCGACATTGATCTCGGGGTTGATGTTGAACGAGGTTTTGAAGGCCAGCTCTTCCTTTTCCAGCAGCAGCAGCGAGCCCGCCTCCACGTTCATGATCGTCCGGATCATGTCCATCGTATGCTTGAGCACCTCTTCCCGGTCGAAGGTCGAGGCGGCAAGCATGCTGCCGATCTGTTTGAGCGAGCCCATTTCCTGATCCCGCTTCGTCACCGACAAGGAGAGGCGATTCTTTTCTACGGCCAGCGGCAGAAGCGAGACTATCTGATCCATGGGTTCTTCGATCCCAACGAAACTTGCCGGTCGGGAGTTCCCGAGGAAAAGGAGACCCGTCACCGCGCCTCCCATCTTCAGCGGCGCGAGGAAACAGGTCTGGAGCCCCGGCCTGATGAACAGTTTGCGATCGAGCGGATGTTCCAGGGGGGCGTCGTTATTGATGAGGAGGTTGTTTCCCTGCTTGATGACCGCTTCCAGAACGGAGCCGGTGTAGTCGTAACCGGCATTCCTTTCGAGGGCGAGGGGGAGAGAGGAGATGATGTCCAGAACGGTGACGCGATCCGGTCTCTTCTCCTGAATGGTGAAAATGACCGCGACGTCGAAGGGAACTTCTTCCCGGAACTGATTCAGTACGGCATGGAAGAGCTCGCTATTGCGGAGGCTGGAGCTCAGGGTGTTGCATATGCCGATGAAGGTTGTCAGTTGCTGACGGTTTTCCTGGTTGGTCTTGATCAGATTCAGGTTGTCGTAAGTGAAGGCGGCGTTGCTCAGAAGCGGCGTCAGGACGTCGGCATCTTCCTGCGTGAAGGGGATGTCCGCCGCCTTGCGCGAGAGGGTGAGCACCCCGAAGACTTCATTGATCCCCTTTAGCGGCATGCAGAGAAAGGAATTGGTGCCGTAATGGGA
Source organism: Syntrophobacterales bacterium GWC2_56_13 (assembly GCA_001830835.1). GTDB lineage: Bacteria > Desulfobacterota > Syntrophia > Syntrophales > UBA5619 > JAKAFS01. The sequence continues at coordinate 16,658 of MICJ01000118.1, forward strand.
GCGGTTCCCCCGACCGAAACGGCTGTCCTTCTCGATGTCGTCGATGAGGAGCGGGGATTTGTTGATGACTGCAAATTTGGCGATGCTCGTTGCAAAGTCGGTCCGGTCCCCTTTCTTGACGAGCTCGCCGAGCCCGTAAGTGGCATGGACGACGAAGGTCTCCCTTTTTTTGCCTTCCAGGATCAGGACGGAACCTACGTCCGCGTTGGCAAGCTTCATGGCGCGTTCCATGGTGATCGCAAACAGGTCGTCGCTGTCGAAGGTGACGTAGCAGAGATCCGACAGCTCCTTGAGCGTGGAGAGTTGTGATGCCCGCTTTTCCAGATTGGTAAAGCTGTTCCGGAGCTCCTTTTCGACGGCCTGGAAAGACTGGACGATCCCCCGCAGTTCGTTGGAGGTTTCAGCTTTGCCGGACCTTTCGAGATTCTGGGGCAGGCTTTTGGATATCCTGGCCGAGGTGTTGAGGATGTCGTCGAAGACCCGCCGCATCATGACATATCCGGCGAGGGAAGAGCCCAGAAGGACCAGAATGAAGACGGGGATGTCGCTTTTCCCCAGGAAGTCGTAGCTCAGGCCGAAGTAGAGAAGTCCGAGAAGGGGTACGAAGAAGAAAAGGGCGAAGATGATGGGCAGCCGATAGTAGAGCCCCTTGCTTTCCAAGGAGAGATCAAACAGCTTTTTCCTGAGATTCATCCGGATATCTCCTGAGTATCTTTCAAATCTTCAGTTATATTAACAGATCCGGAAGAAAAAAAACAGAAAATAGATGTTTCCGCTCACTCCCTCGACTTCCGGAGCTGGTGCTTGATCATCTTGAGCTGAAGGCCCTTCCGGCTCAGCCCCAGCCGTTCGGCCGCCCGGGTGACGTTGCCGCCGCACTCCTCAAGACACCGGGCGATGATCTGCCGTTCCATCCCCTCCATGTGGCTTTTCAGGACGTCGTGGCCGGTCGTCTCTTCCGTAAGGGCCATAGGCGCGGGGCGAGGTTCCCGGGTCGTGGCCGTGATATCCGCCGGGACGAGCTTCATCGTGATGAGGGGTCCCTCCGCCATCAGGACCATCCGTTCGAGGAGGTGCTCCAGTTCCCGGATGTTTCCCGGCCAGGGGTAGGAGAGGAAGCAGTCCCGGACCTCCGCGTCGATTCCCTTAACCGATCGTTTCAGTTTCCAGTTGAATTTTTCGAGAAAGTAGTCGCTCAGGGTGAGGATGTCTTCGGTCCGTTCGCGGAGCGGCGGGACATGGATCGGAAAGACGTTCAGGCGATAGAAGAGGTCTTCCCGGAACTTCCCCTCTTTGACCTCCTGCAGGAGGTTCAGGTTTGTGGCCGCGATGAGACGCACGTCCACCGAGACGGTCTTTAGGCCGCCCACCCGCTCGAAGCTCTGATCCTGGATCGCCTGGAGGAGCTTTACCTGCATGTCCCGCGGGATTTCCCCGACCTCGTCCAGGAAGAGCGTCCCCAGGTGGGCCAGCTCGAATCTCCCCGGTTTCGTGGTGACGGCGCCGGTGAACGCCCCCCTTTCGTATCCGAAAAGCTCGCTCTCCACGAGGTTTTCCGCTATGGCGGCACAGTTGATCTTGATGAAAGGCTGTTCTTTCCGCGTGCTGCTCCGGTGGATGGCGCGGGCGATCAGCTCCTTGCCTGTTCCCGTCTCCCCGGTGATGAGCACGGTGGTCGTCGTGGGAGAGACCTTGCGGATGATCTCGTGGATCTCGGCCATGCGGCTGCTGGCGCCCACGATCCGGTGGGGATCGGCGTCGATCGCGGCAGAGAGGTCGCTGTCGCTGATCAGCCGGGTCTTGACCGCCTTCAGGACGACCGTTTTCAGTTCGTCCTGTTCGAAGGGTTTGGTGAGGTAATCGAAGGCGCCCTTCTTCAGGGCGTCCACGGCGTTCGCCACGGTGCCGTAGGCGGTGAGGATGATGACCGGCAGGGAAGGATCGTCCTGCATGATCCGGCCGAGGAGGCCCATCCCGTCCAATCCGGGCATCTTGAGGTCCGTGGCGACGACGGCAAACTTCTCTTCTCTAAGGAACTTCAGGGCCTGCAGGCCGTCCGCGGCCGTGACCACGTCGTAGCCCTCCTTTTTCAGCATGGCCTTGAGCACCGTGCGCATATTCAGTTCGTCGTCTACGACGAGTACCTTGGCTGCCTTCATTTGCAAATCTTCCTTATTCTTTCAATTCCGCGGGCGCTCCCGCCCTCTTCGTTCCGGTCTCACTCTCACCCGGATTGCCTGGATCTGTCAAGCCCTCCTACCGCACCGTTTCGAGACGGATGAAGAAGATCGTCCCCTGACCGGGAATCGATTTCACCCGGATGCGCCCCCCGTGATTCCGGATGATGCGCTGGCAGACGGCCAGCCCCAGACCGACCCCCCGCTCCTTGGTCGTGAAGAAAGGCGTAAATATCTGTTTGAGCTCCTCGCGGCGGATTCCCGGCCCCGTGTCCCGGATGGAGATCCCCACCGCGTCTCCTGTGTCGCTGACGATCCGGGAGGTCCGGATCGTCAGCGTGCCTCCTTCCGTCATCGCTTCGATGGCGTTGATGGCGATGTTCAGGATGACCTGGTGGAGCTGCTCCTGATCCACGGGAACCGGCGGCAGATGGGGGTGCAGCTCCAACTGAATATCGATCCGGGACGAGAGGCTGTCCGTCTCGATGACGGCCAGGGCCTTTTCGATGACGGCGTTGATCGGCTGCGGCTTCAGATGAGGTGCGTAGGGCCGGGCGTAGTCCAGGAACTGAGAAACTACCCGGTTGAGGCGATTCACCTCCTGGGTGATGACGTCCAGGAGATTCCGCTGCTCCTCGGTTTCCGCCTCCGACCGGAGGATCTGCGCGGCTCCCTTGATCGAACCGAGGGGGTTGCGGATCTCATGGGCGAGGACGGGGGCCATCTTTTCCAGGAGCAGCGCCTTTTCCCTCTCTAACTTCTCGTCAATGTCGAAGGGGGAGGTGAAGACGTCCTTGATCTCGGGGTAGATCCGGGTTAGCAGACGCTTCAGGATGACCTGGAACGGCCCGACGGCGATAATGATGAGGAAGGAGACCATGAAAACCAGCGTGAACGGCGGCGCGGGGCCCTTCCCGAAGAAGCCGATGACGAGGTAGAAGATCACCGTCGTGAAGAGGGTGACGATCAGGATCACCAGGGCGCGTGTCATGAGGTCGTGGAGCTCCGTAAGGTGGGGGTGGGTGATCATGATCAGGATGAAATAGAGCATGCCGGCGATGATCAGGTTGAAAAGAGGCGGAAGGCTGTACGTCGCGATGGCCGCCGTGCAGACCATGATAAGGTAGACGAGGCGTTTCTTTTCCACGCCAGCCGCCTTCCGCTTTGCATGGACGATCAGGGAAAGATAACACAATAGCAGTACCGCTGCCGCGTAGAGGTATAGAAGCGTTCCCATATACTCCCACCGTCCGAGGGGCGTGAAAAGGAGAGCGGCAAGCCCTGTGCTGAAGAGGACAGTGGTGCGGATGTCCCGTTGTATAAGCAGGGTCTGCTCACGGAAGAGGTCAAGACTGAATTTGATCGCGAGCGGAGGGATGGTGAGGAGCCCCAGCCGCTCGATGAAGAGCCAGGCGCTTTGCTGGAAGAACTGGTTGAAGAAGACCCCTCCCTTGTGGAAGGTGATGGCCAGGCAGAGGGCGGCGAAGGAGAAATGCAGCGGTTCCCGCTTCTTGTTGATTGTCAGGGCCGCGGACACCGTAATGCCCACCGCCATCAGCATAAAGATTTCCATTTTTGTTTCATATCGTAATCCCGAACCGGAAGTCAAGGAGGGGAAAAGGCGCTGCGTAGCTGGCTTCGCGCCCTGGCCCGATTTTACGCACCGGGAAAGCGCTGCACCAAGGTAAAACGCCATTTTCACGGGACAGAGCTGCCGGTTCAACTGCTTGTCGCACAGAGGCTTTCTGGCGAACGACCTGCCGCATCTCTCATGTGGCACGATTGATGCGAGTCCTGACGAGTAGGGCGTACTTCGGCGTACGCCGCAACGACGAGGGATGAAGCGCAACGCAGGATATGGACTTTTTACGAAGTCGTCAACGATAGGAGGAATGGTGATGGAAGGAAGAATCGATGCGGCGGTTTTCCCCGGCCAGGGATCTCAGCGGACGGGGATGGGACGGGACTTCTTCGAGCAGGTGCCGGAAAGCCGCCACACCTACGAGGAGGCTGCGGACATCCTCGGCTGGGATATCGCCGCCGTCTGCTTTGCGGATGACTGGCGCCTCCATCTTACGCAATATACCCAGCCCTGCATCGTAACGACCGAGATCGCCATGCTGAGAGGGCTCTTTGCCCGTTACGGCTTCAGCCCCACCCTGTTCGGGGGGCACAGTCTCGGGGAATTCACGGCGCTGGTTGCCGCCGATGCGCTCCCCTTCGCGGCAGCCCTGAAGATTGTCCAGGAGCGGGGCCGTCTCATGCAGGAGGCGGTGCAGGCTGGCGCAGGGGCGATGACGGCGGTCATTGCAGACGAACTCAACCCGGAGGTGATCGCGAACCTTCTCGACGGTCTCCTGGTGGACGTGGCCAACGCAAATTCCGATCGTCAGATCGTCCTGAGCGGCGAGACCGGAGCGGTCGCCGAGGCCGAATCCCGTATCCAGTCCGCCCTGTCCGATCTTCCGTCCCTCCGCTTCGTGCGGCTGAACGTGAGCGCCCCCTTCCACAGCCGGTTCCTGGCGCCGATCCTCGTCCCCTTCGAAAAAGCCCTCCAGGAACTGGGCGACGACCTTGATCCCGCTGCTGCCGGCCGCGTCACCTCGAACTACCGGGGCGGCTTCCACTCCGGCGGGCGAGAAGAGCTGATCGAATCCCTCGTCCTGCAAATCAGCCACACCGTCCGGTGGAAACAGAACATGGTCTGTCTTGCCTCCCGGGCAGATTCCATCTGGGAGATCGGGCCGGGGAGGCCGCTGCGGGAATTCTTCCGGACCATTGGCGTGGCCTGTACGTCCGTGACGACCCATGAGGCGGCGGAGCGGGCTTTCGCTGCCGCTGCCTGAGCGTAAGCACCCGAAAATAAAACTGATAGAGACCTTTGGATTTCTTCCTTTTGTGTGATTGACGCCACCGCCTTCGCGGGGGCGTCAATCACAGGGAAGATAGATTTTCAAAGCTCTTGGATGAAGGAGCATTGATATGGATTTCAATCTGACCGAAGAACAGAAGCAGTATCTTGATACCGTCCGTCGTTTCGTCGGCCGGGAGATCACCCCCTGCATCATGGCCCTGGAAAATAGTCACGTCTTCCCTTTCGACATCATCCGGAAGGCCTGGGACCTTGGCATCATCAACCTCTCCATCCCGGAGGCGGTCAAAGGGTACTCCCTCGATCTCATTTCCACGGCCCTGATCATCCGGGAGATTTCTTACGGGGACAGCGGCATCGCCACGTCGGCCATGTGCAACGATCTTGCCAATGCGGTGATCGCCCTGCACGGCTCGGAGGCGCAGCAGCAGGCCTTCCTTGGTCCCTTCGTGGAGCGGCCGCTCCTTGCCTCCTTCTGCCTGACGGAGCCCGGTGCGGGTTCCGACAACAGCGCAATGACGACGATCATCCGCAAGGGGAGCGGCGGGAAGTACCTGCTCAACGGGTCGAAGTGCTTCATCACGAACGCTTCTTTCGCCTCGCAGTTCACGGTCTTTTGCAAGGTCGGCAAGCCGTCGTCTCCCTTCCTGGCCTGCGTCGTCGTTCCCGCGCTGGCCGTGGAACCGGATACGGCGGAGACCGCAGCGCAGACCTGCCGGGAGATTCCGCTTCCCTGCGGGGGGCGGATCGTGACCGGCAAGCCGGAGGACAAACTGGGACAGCACCTCTCCAACACGGCGAGCGTCAGCTTTGAGGATGTCGTCATCGAAGACGATCAGATCATCGGCGACCGGCGGCTTGGGTTCCAGTACCTCACAGACGTTCTTGATTATGCGCGGCCCATGGTGGCTGCGATCGGCGTCGGGCTTGCCAGGCGGGCGCTCGATGTCACGCTCGCCTACACGAGGGAGCGACGCCAGTTCGGCCAGCGTATCTGCGATATGCCCGTGGCCCGGGAGACCCTGATCGAGATGTGGAAGCGGATCGAGCAGGCGGAGATGGCGCTTATGAAGGCGGCCTTCCTGGTCCAGCAGGGGGCGCCCGATCGGGGCGTCTATGCCTCCCTCGCCAAGAACCTGGCCGCGGAGGCCGCGATCTTCTGCACCACGCAGGGGCTCCACCTCCACGGCGGATACGGGTTCATGTCCGAGTACGAGATCTCGAAACTCATCCGGGACGCCCAGATCATCGACATCTACGAGGGGGTCCGGGAGGTCCAGAACATGATCATTGGGCGGGAGCTGGTCTAACATGATCTACCTGCACGGCATCGGTCATTTCCATCCGGAAAACGTCATCACCAACCGGTTCCTGGAGGAGCTGGAGATCGGGACCGACGAGGCCTGGATCATGGAGCGGGTGGGAATCCGCGAGCGGCGTACGATTCTCTCCCTCGACTACATCCGACAGACGAAGAACCGCGACCCGCGGGCGGCCCACGAGGCGAGCCGTTACAGCAATGCCCAGACGGCGGCGGCGGCGGCGCGGATGGCCCTTAAGCGGGCAGGTCTCGGGCCGGGCGACATCGGTCTTGTCTTCTCGGGGTGCTGCGCCCCTCCCAGTTCGACGCCGGTGGAGGCGGCCGTGGTGGCGGCGGAACTGGGGATAGACGCCCCCTGTTTCGACGTCAATTCGGCCTGCACGACCTTCGGGATGCAACTCGACCTGCTCAACCGGATGGCTGCGGACCGCCTGCCGCCCTTTGTTCTCATCTGCCAGCCGGAGAACATGACCCGTTCCATCGACTTCAGCGACCGCTCCACAGCCGTCCTGTTCGGCGACGGAAGCGCCGCCGCCGTGCTGTCGGTCTCGGTCAAAGCGAGGGCGGCCTTTGGGGAATCCCGCTGTGGAACGAACGCCTCGGCCTGGGAGAAGGTAACGATCCCCCCGGCGGGCCATTTCCGCCAGGAGGGCCATGCGGTTCAGGGGTTCGCCATTCGCCGGATGACGGATTCAGTCCTGTGTCTCAGATCCGATCTGGAGAAGAACGGCCGCTTTCGGTTCATCGGCCACCAGGTGAACCTGGGGGCGCTGCGGACCGTCTGCGAGCGAGCGGGGATCGCGGAGGAAGAACACTGGTACAATGTGGACGAATTCGGGAACACTGGCTGCGCGGGTGCGGCGGCCGTTTTAAGC
>MICJ01000118.1:23929-34527 GCA_001830835.1 Syntrophobacterales bacterium GWC2_56_13
GACCGCGTGGCGGTCTGCCTCGTCGGCGCCGGCCTGACCTGGGTTCATCTGCTGCTGACCGTGGAAGAGGAGAGGGTGTGATGACCTATGACGAATTCAGGAGTCGTTCCCGTTTCGGTCTGGAGGAGCTCATCGCCTTCGCCTACGGGACCCTGCTCGACGACCCTCCGGAGGGCTTCGCGGCCCGTCTCCCAGCGCCGCCCTTTCTGATGGCGGACCGGATCTTAGAGATAAGCGGGGATGGCCGCCAGGGGAGGATTGTGGCCGAGCAGGACATCCACCTCGACGCCTGGTATTTCCAGTGCCACATGCCCTCCGATCCGGTCCAGCCCGGCTGCCTCTGCGTGGACGCCATCTGGCAGCTCTTGGGGTTCTTCTGCGTCTGGCGGGGGGCGCTCGGTTCGGGACGGGCGCTCGGCTGCGGCGAAGTGGTTTTCGGCGGGCAGATCCGGCCCTTCAACCGCTTGGTGCGCTACGAGATCGAGGTGTGCCGCTTTTCCCAGATGAGGGAATCGGGGGCGAGCATTGCCATCGGCGAGGGGCGGGTTTTTGTCGACGGCGAGGAGATCGCAGAGATCCACGGGGCGCGGACGGGCGTCTTTCGGGAGATCGCCTATCCGGACTATCCCCGCCGGTCGGCCAATTCCGTTGGCGGCCGGATGAAAAGCGGAGATCCTGCATAGAGCTTGATTCCTCAGGCGCTCGAGATCTTTTTTAACCCCTGCGCCTCCTCGCTTCCCTAAAGGGGCTCTCCGCTGCGTGGGCAGGGTCCCCCGAAAAAATATCGATTTGCGCTTATGGAATCCGCTTTCCAGGTCAGGCAAAGCGAGGGAGTTAGAAAAATGAGTGAAAAAAAAGTGGCGGTGGTGACGGGTGGAGGCACGGGGATCGGGGCGGCCTGCGTGCGGGAACTTGCGGCAAAGGGCTTCCGGGTGGGGATCCACTACCGGACGAGCGGCGCGGCCGCGGCTTCCCTGCTGGCGGAGATCGGGGACGGATTTCTGCTGACGGCGGATCTGGCCGAGATCGATCAGGTGGAGGCGATGGCAGAGAGGCTGAGACAGGAGACGGATCGGCTCGATGTCCTGGTGAACAACGCCGGGGTGGCCATCGATGCCGACATGCAGCGGATGCGGATCGAGCAATTCGATGCACAGCGCGCGACTCTGCGGGGCGCCTGGTACCTCACGAAGCGCGTTATGCGCCATTTCATGCTCCGCGCCGGGAGCGGCAGGATTATCAACATCTCGAGCGTCATCGGACACACGGGGAACAGCGGCCAGATCCCCTATGCCATGGAGAAGGCGGCGCTGGACGCCCTGACGAAGTCGCTCGCGCAGGAGCTTCAGGGACGCAACATCCTGGTCAGTTCCGTCGCCCCCGGATTCATCGCGACGGAGATGACGGCCCGGCTGCCTGAGGAGATTCAGGCGGGGATACTGGCGCGGATTCCCCTGGGCCGCATGGGGCGACCCGAGGAGATTGCGGAGGTGGTCGGTTTTCTGGCCACGGCCGGTTCTTACATCACTGGCGCGGTGATTCATGTCAATGGGGGCTTGTATGGAGGCTGATCGTATCCTGAGAAAGAAAATACTGGAGATGGTTCCCCAGCGGCATCCCTTCCGGTTCATCGAAGACATCTTAGAGCTGGACGAGGATCACATCGTGGGCGCCTACCGCTTCCGCAGCGACGAATATTTCTACCGCGGCCATTTCCCTGGAATGCCCATCACCCCGGGGGTCATCCTCATCGAAACGATGGCCCAGACGGGCATCGTGGCCTTCGGCCTCTACCTGTCCATGATCCGTGGGAAGGGAAGCAAGGAGATCGGGAACCCCGTGACCCTGTTCACGCTGGCGGAAAATGTGGAGTTTACCGGCGTGGTCCGTCCCGGTGAACCCGTCTTGATCACGGGAAGGAAGATCTATTTCCGCGGGAACCAGATCAAGGTCGCAATCTCTATGGCGCGGCCGAACGGCGAGGAAGTCTGCTGCGGCATCCTGGCGGGGAAGGGGGTCCCGCGGGCGGAGTTTGATGAAAAGCATGAACTGCACTCCGAGCCGATCGTTCCGGGCAAAATCATGGAGGAGACGAAACCATGAAGCGAAGGGTGGTCATCACAGGAATGGGGGTGGTCGCGCCGAACGGCCACGGTCTTACGGCGTTCGAACAGGCCCTCCGGGCAGGAATCTCGGGGATACGGCATATCCCGGAGTTGGCGGAATTGAATTTCGCCTGCCAGGTGGGGGGAGTGCCGCAGGATTTTGAAGCCGTCCGCAGCAGCTATTTCGATCACGAGAAGCTCCAGTCGCTCAACGACAACATAGGCTACGCTTGCGTGGCGGCCATGGACGCCTGGAGGGATGCGGGATTCGCCGTGCCCGAGGCCGAAGACGACCGGGTGAACTGGGAGACGGGGGTCATCGCCGGCTCCGGCATCGGCGGAATGGATACGATCGCCCGGACGGTGGTCCCGATGGTAAACGAGGGGAATGTCCGGCGCATGGGGAGCCGAATCGTAGAGCAGGTCATGAACAGCGGCACAAGCGCCCGTATCGCCGATCTGCTCGCCCTGGGCAACCAGGTGACCTCCAATTCCTCGGCCTGCAGCACGGGAAACGAAGCAGTCATCGAGGCGGCGGCGAGGATCCGGAACGGACTCGCCACCCGGATGCTGGCCGGCGGATCGGAGGGGGCATCGCCCTACATCTGGGCCGGTTTCGATGCCATGCGGGTGATGTGCCGGAAGTTTAACGACCGGCCGGAAGAGGCCTCCCGGCCGATGAGTGCGACCGCCAGCGGCTTTGTCCCCGGTGCGGGAGGAGCTCTGCTCCTCCTGGAGGAGCTGGAATCGGCCCTAAAGAGGGGGGCGCGGATCTACGCCGAGGTGCTCGGGGGAATGGTCAACTGCGGCGGCCACCGGATGGGGGGATCGATCACCGCTCCGAATTCGGAGGGGGTGAAGCGGTGCATACGCGGGGCCGTGGCCGATGCGGGGATCGATCCCCGCCAGATCGGCGCGATCAACGGCCATCTGACGGCGACTTATGCCGATCCCGTGGAGGTGAAGAACTGGTCAGCGGCCCTGGAGAGGGGGCCGGAGGACTTCCCTTGGATCAATGCGACCAAGTCGATGATCGGCCATTGCTTAGGGGCGGCAGGGGCGATCGAATGTGTGGCCGCCGTCCTGCAGCTCTACAGGGGCTTCATCCATCCCTCGCTCAACTGCGAGGATCTCCATCCCGAGATTGCCCTCTATGAAAGGAGCATTCCCCGGAAAGCCGTCGCGTGCCCCGATCTGAAGATCGTGGCCAAGGCCGGCTTCGGCTTCGGAGATGTGAACAGTTGCCTGATTTTCCGGAAATGGGAACCCTGAATCCGGGTTCATTTCTCACTTGCCGGAAGAGAACAGGATGAGAGGGGAAGACGGCGGAGGAGCCGTCCACTGATGCGACGATATGACAATTAACATTTTGAAGGAGGAAATAATATCATGACCGATGAACAGATCATGGGAAAAGTGATCGACATCCTGAGGGGCTACGTGAAGGATCAGTCCCTCCTGGAGAAGGCGACCATGGAGACCAACATTCTCAAGGACCTGAAGGTCAATTCGGCGCGGCTCGTGGACATCATCATCAAATGCGAGGACGTGTTCGGGACCTCGATCGACGACGACGATGCCGACCGGATCGCGACCATCGGGGATGCCGTGGCTCTGGTCCGGCAGAAGGCGGCGTAACGGGGATCATGGAGAGATTCGAAAGGTTTCTCCGGTTGCAGTATTGCCTGGGACGGCTGGCCGCGGTCGTCACTGCGCCGCTCATTTTCCTGGCCGTCCGGCTCATGGGCTGGCGGATTCGGGATCTGAAGCGGGTCCGGGGCGAGATCGCCCGGTGGCAGCGTGACCACGAGGGACCCTGGATCGTCTGCGCGAACCACCTGACGATGATCGATTCGGCCCTGATCAGCTATGGAATGGCCTCGCTTTGGGGCCATATTCTCCGTTTCCGGCGGGTTCCCTGGAATCTTCCGGAGCGGAACAACTTTCAGCGGAACATTCTCCTCACCCTCCTGTGCTATCTGGCCAAGTGCCTGCCCGTCAACCGCGGCGGGAGCCGGGAGGAGCTCCATCAGCTCCTTGCAAAGTGCTGCCGCGTTTTGGAGTGGAGGCAGAACCTGATGATCTTCCCTGAAGGGGGCCGGTCGCGGACGGGGCGGGTGAACCGGGAAGGTTTTTCCTACGGCGTGGGCCGCTTCCTCAGCGAATGCGGGCGCTGCCGGGTCCTTCTCGTCTATCTGCGGGGCGACGGCCAGTCAGATTATAGTACGATCCCCCGCTTCGGCGAGCGTTTCACGATGATTGCGGAGGTCTTCGATCTCGGCAGGCCAGCCGGCGAGGGGCTTCGCCTCCAGCGGGAATATGCGAAGCGGATCGTCGAACGCCTGGCCGGTATGGAGGGAGACTACTTTGCCGCCCGTGGGTAACGACGTCGTCGATCTTAAAGAGATGGGAAACAGGGGAAAGAGTCGGGACGGACGTTTCCTTGACCGTGTCTTCACGCCGGAAGAACGGTCTCAGTTAGCCGGGGCGGCGTGCCCCGATGCGCTCCTTTGGGCGCTCTGGGCGGCCAAGGAGGCGGCCTACAAGGCTGTCAGCCGAGACGATTCCGGCGTCTGTTCGATCCCCCGGCGCTACCGCGTCGCCCTTGATGGCGAAAATTTATGCAAGCCGATAGATGTTGCGGGATTCGCCGGCTGCCTTGCCGGCCGGGTGTTTACCCCCCGGGGCGAGGTGGCGCTCCGTGTCATTGTGACGGATGACTATGTTCACGCCCTGACGGCTGGATCGGAGGCGGGTCTGGCAGGGATCATCCAGCGTGTAGATCGCATGGGTGTCGCGGAGAATGCAGGAGGCGTTCACCGGGTGGAACATGCGGGCGATTGCAAGAACACCGGTGATCCGTCGGCGTTTGTCCGGGTGCAGCTCCTCCTCGAGATCGCCCGCCGTCTGCGCTTCCCTGGCGACGATCTCGAAATCCGGAAAGACTCCGAGGGGCCCGGCGCCCCCCGCGTGTTCCTCCGGGATCGGCCGCTCGACGCGGAGATCAGCCTCAGCCATGACGGCCGCTTCACCGCCTTTGCCCTCTGTCTGTCTCGTTCGTAAACGGGAGAGCGCCGTCCGACCTGATTTTTCCGGGCGCCCGGGGCCGAAGGGGGGGAAGGGGTTCCGAAAGAATGTTTTACTCGGTTTGCCTTATCGGATATAATCCCCGGTCAAAAGGCGATTTTCCCATTCTTGAACCCCTGGAATCCCGCTATGGACGGTTTCAGCCATGAGGCTGCGATCCGGGCCGGTTTTTTTCTGCTGATCTTCGCTGCCGTCGCGTTCGCGGAATTCAGGATACCCCGCCGCCGCCGGACCGCGGACAAGGCTGGCCGCTGGCGGGTCAACTTGGCCCTGACCCTGATCGACGCGGCCCTGGTGCCTCCCCTGTTTCCCATCCTTCCCGTGGGGATCGCCCTGATCTGCGCCGACCGGGGATGGGGGTTTATGAACCAGCTTCCCGTACCCTTCTGGGCGGCTGTCGTCGCCGGCGTCCTGCTTCTGGATCTGGTCATCTATCTCCAGCACGTCCTGTTCCACATGCTCCCCCTCTTCTGGCGGCTCCACGGTATGCACCACACCGACCTCGACATTGACGTGACCACAGGGCTGCGCTTTCACCCGCTGGAGATCGTTCTGTCCATGCTGATCAAGCTGGGGATGGTGGCGGCCCTGGGCGTTCCGGCCCTGGCCGTCCTCATTTTCGAGATCCTGCTGAATGGGACCTCCCTGTTCAACCACGGGAACATCCACCTATGCCTGTCCCTGGACCGCCTGCTCCGGCTGGTCGTCGTCACCCCCGACATGCACCGCGTCCACCACTCCGTCGTGGCCCGGGAGACGAACAGCAACTTCGGTTTCAACCTCCCCTGGTGGGACCGCCTATTCGGCACCTACCGGCCGCAGCCCGCCGCCGGCCATGAGCAGATGACCATCGGGCTTTCCGGCTTCCGGGATGAAAAGGCCCTGACGCTCCGGGCGATGCTGATCCTTCCTTTCCGCCGGGTGGGCGCCGGCGAAGGCGGAAATGCAGGGCGGGACCGTTCCAGTGGGGGAGGCCCACCGGATAAGATACAATTCAAGACAAAAAGTTGATTTCCCGTTCATGAACAGATCTTGACAGGAAGAATCGTTTTCATTATAGGGTAAGTAATATTGTGAAACTTCCGTTTTCTCGCTTGGTGCCGGCCGTGCCGGTACTTTCTTATTCAAGGAGTCAGACCATGAAGGTTGTCGCATTCAACGGCAGCGCACGCGCGGAGGGCAACACAGCCATTTTACTGAACCTGGTTCTTGATGAAATCAGAAACGAAGGCATCGAGACGGAGCTCGTCTCCCTGGCGGGGAAAACCATCCCCGGCTGCCGTGCCTGCTACAAGTGTTTCGAGAAAGCCGACGGTCACTGTGCAGTCAATGGCGACATAGTCAATGAATGCATAGACAAAATGCATGCAGCCGACGGCATCCTCCTCGGGTCGCCAACCTATTTCTCCGACATCACCTCCGGGATGAAGGCCCTGATCGAGCGCTCGGGTATGGTATCGCTCGCGAACAAGGGCCCGCTGAAGCGGAAGGTTGGCGCGGGGGTGGTGGCCGTGAGACGGGCCGGCGCCATACATGCCTTCAGCTCCCTCAACTTCTTCTTTCTGATCGGCCAGATGATCGTGGTGGGGTCGAACTACTGGAACATCGGCATCGGCCGGGAACCGGGCGACGTGGAGAAGGATGCGGAGGGGGTTCGGACGATGAGGACCCTGGGGCAGAACATGGCCTGGCTCATGAAGAAGATCGGCGGCTGATTTAAGTAAGGTACGGACGACGAAACGGCCTCCTTCGCTGCCGCTCCTCCGGGAAAGATGCCGGAGGGGGGCGTTTGTTGCTTGCGGGGGAGGGATGCCATCGCCGCGACGGGTAAGGGGATGCAGATACCGCAGGGAGGATAGCGGGGACGCTTGGCGGATGTCTCCGGGGGATTGATAAGAGGGAGGAGCTATGGATGCGATCAGGGAAGAGGAACTGAAGGAGATCCGGCTTTTCAAGTCGGTGGATCTGGAGTCGATCAAAGGGCTCATTGACGCCTGCACGGTTCGATTTCTGGAACGGGGGGAGGTGCTCATCAATCGGGGAGAGATGAACCGCACCGTTTATTTTCTTCTTGACGGCCATGTGAGCATCCATCTGGATTCGCTCCAGAGCAAGCCGGCGGCGATCCTCGGTCCGGGGGAAAGCGTCGCCGAGATGTCCGTGATCGACCGTCAGCCGACTTCGGCCTTTGTCGTGGCCACGGAAGCGACCCGCCTGTTGGCGATGGACGAGGAGATCCTCTGGTCGCTGATTCACTCCTCCCATGCCGCCGCCTGCAACCTCATCAGCAATCTCACCGCCCGCCTCCGGCATGCCGATCTCATCATCGCCGAGATTTCGGAAACGGGAGATTTCCAGGGATACAGCACGATTGATGCCCTGACCGGCCTTCACAACCGCTTCTGGTTGGAGCAGGTTATCGAACGCCAAGTTCAGCGGTGCACCAAGGATGGACGGCCCATGTGCGCCATCATAGTCGATATCGATTACTTCAAGACTTTCAATGAGCGTTACGGACACACCCACGGCGATCACGTTCTCTACTCGGTGGCCAATACGATCAGCGATAACCTCCGTCCGGCCGAAATCATCGCCCGCGGCGGCGGCGACGAGTTCGTCGTCCTCCTGCCCACGGTGGAAATCGAAATGGCGCGGCGGATCGCCGAACGGCTCCACAAAGGGGTGATGGGCGCGGTGCCTGTCATGCCGGACGGGAGCGCCATTCCCCATCCGACCATTTCCATCGGTGTTGCAGTGCTGCAGCCGGGACAGACGGGAAAGCAGCTTCTTGCCGAGGCGGGCAGGGCCCTCTCCCGCGCCAAGAACAGCGGCGGGAACTGCATCTCCGAGTAGCGGAATTTCAGAGACGCACTACGAAATTCCATCTCCCTGCTGGTCATTATCGGGGTTTCCTGTCAACCCTTTTCATGGCGTCTTGCCCCGTCTGGCCAAGGGACGGCGGGTAAACCGCCAAGCCGTAGAGGAGTTCTATCTCCTCGGCCCATCGTTCGCTTTCCGGGGTTTCCAGGATCAACGGGATCTCCTCGAACCGGGCGTCGTTCATGATGAGCCGGAAGGGTTCCAGTCCGATCTTCCCCCTGCCGATGGGCGCATGGCGGTCGACATGGCTCCCCAGCTCTGCTTTGGAGTCGTTAAGGTGGACCCCCTTCAGGTGCCAGAAGCCCACGATCCGGCCGAAGTCGGCCAGGGTTGCGGCATAGGTACCCGGTGTGCGCAGGTCATAGCCGGCGGCGAAGGCGTGGGCGGTGTCGAGGCAGACTCCCACGCGGTTCTTCTCCGCGACTTTTTCGATGATCCGGGCGAGCTGCTCGAAGCGGAAACCGAGGTTGCTCCCCTGTCCCGCCGTGTTTTCGATGACGGCGGTGATCCCTTCGGTCTCGGAGAGGGCGATGTGGACCGATTCCGCGATCCGCGTGAGGCATTCCTCTTGAGCAGAAAGGGTGAGGTGACTCCCCGGGTGAAAATTGAGAAGGGTGAGACCGAGCGCTTCGCAGCGGCGCATCTCCTCGACGAAGGCTGCCCGGGACTTCTCGAGCCTCCTGCTTTCCGGATGGCCGAGGTTGATCAGATAGCTGTCATGGGCGCCCACATATTTCACCGGTTGCTTCTCCTTCCTGCTGTCATCTTTGCCCTGCAGATTACACGATTTCAGGCAATTTTCCAGTCGAAGGTTGGGGATTTCGTAAAGATTTCTTTGCGTAGAATGGGGTAAAATATGTATAATGTTGCCCGCCGGATATTCTCGGAGGGTTCCGAAAAAGGGAGATCGGCATTTTGTTGGTGATCTGAGACCGAAAATCTTTTAAGGAGGTAGAGGAAAATGCTAAAATCATTCAAGGGATCCAAGACGGAGAAGAATCTGCTGGCCGCTTTTGCCGGGGAGTCCCAGGCGCGGAACCGGTACACCTATTTCGCCAGCGCCGCCCGGAAGGAAGGGTACGAGCAGATAGCGAACATCTTCGTTGAGACGGCGGAAAACGAGAAGGAGCACGCCAAGGTGTTTTTCAACCACCTCCAGGGGGGCGAGGCGGTGATCACCGCCGGCTATCCCGCCGGCGTGATCGGGAAGACGAAGAACAACCTTGAGGCCGCGGCGGCCGGCGAACAAATGGAGTGGACGACCATCTACTCGGACTTCGCCAAGACGGCCAAGGGAGAAGGGTTCCCCGAGGTGGCCCGTTCCTTCGAGCAGATCGCCAAGGTGGAGAAGTTCCACGAGAGCCGCTACCGGAAACTCATCGAGAACATCGCGAAGAAGAAGGTCTTCAATAAGGACAACGCGGTGAAGTGGCACTGCAGCAACTGCGGCTACATCTTCGAGGGAACGAAGCCCCCGAAGATCTGCCCGGCCTGTCAGCATCCCCAGTCCTACTATGAGGTCCTGGCCGAGAATTATTAGACTTCAGCCGGAGAGTTTCACAGAAAGCATCCCGACAGGCGCGGACGGGAGAGGCGCCGGGCAAGGGGATCGCGAACCTGTCGCGAGGGCATCCGGGAAACAGTCCTGAAACAAACCGGGGTCAGGTCCTATCCGCTATGAGTGCGGTCCACCCTCCTTTTTTTTGCACGCATTTTCCCGGTTTCGATCACCGCGGTCAGGCGGCTGCTCCCGTTCCGGGTGCGAATCAGCCGGCGGAAAAGCCCCATTCTTTACCCAGAAAAGCGACGCTGACGGGAGCCTACGGAAATGGCGCTCTGGGTAAAACTGATGCTGGGGGGATCTCGGTTCGCACAAGAAAAAAGCAAAGAAGGGAGGGTAACATGTGAAAGGGAAAGCCATTGTTACCGCGGCATTGACGGGGGATCTGATGGAAACACTCTACTTTGAAGACTTCCGGCCGGGGGACAGCTTTGAATCGCCGGGCATAACCTTGACCGAGGCTGCTATCATTGATTTTGCCATGCGCTTTGATCCACAGCCCTTCCATATGGATAATGAGGCGGCAAAGGAGTCAATCTACGGACGCCTCGTCGCTAGCGGCATTCACACGCTAGCCATCACCTTCCGCTCGCTCCTCCTGAAAGGTGTGCTAACCGGCAATTTAGGATCACCGGGGTTTGATGAGCTAAGATGGCTCAGACCTGTCTATCCCGGCGATACGTTAAGAGCGGCGGCCGAAGTCATCGAGGTCCGCCCATCATCAACCCGACCTGATCGCGGAACGGTCCGTTTCCAGTGCACCACCCTGAACCAACGAAATGAGCCGGTTCAGACGATCATTTGCAATCAATTGCTGAAGCGGCGGCCGGCGGAGACTGAATCTTGATCCTGCCCCAGACGATCCGCGACAAAGGCGGCTACGGCGGAAGTGTCGCCGCCCTGCCGCTCGAGGTGGGCTGGCGGCAGGTGTCGCTGCTGATCCGCACGATTCCCAAACCGGTCAT
>MICJ01000118.1:34561-35172 GCA_001830835.1 Syntrophobacterales bacterium GWC2_56_13
ACGTGTTCCAATCGGGGAACTGGACCGCGTCTGTGCGACTCACACGATCCTCGCGACCAACACGTCCACGCTCAGCGTGAGCGAGATCGCGGCGGCCACGAGTCGCCAGGCCCGGTGCATCGGGACCCACTTTCTTATACCCGCTGCTCTGACCCCCCTCGTGGAGGTGAGCCGCGGACTCGAGACTTCGAATGAGACCCACGATGCTGTTGCGGAGGTGCTCAAGGCCTGCGGGAAGGACGCCGTGACGTTCGCCGATTCGCCGGCGTTCGTCATCAATCGCCTCTACATTCCGCTCCTGAACGAAGCGTTCTTTCTGCTGCAGGAGGGGGTCGGCACGGACAAGGAGATCGACAAAGCGTGTGAGCGCGGCCTCGGGTTCCCTGTCGGTCCCTTCAAGGCATCCGATGCCTCGGGCCTCGACGCGGTCTACCTGTGCATCAAGAGCTTGCAGGAGCAACTGGGCGATAAGTACCGGCCCGCCCCTCCACTGACCAAGCTGGTGAAGGCCGGGCGTCTGGGCAGAAAGACCGGCAAAGGGGTGTATGACTACGGCAGCAGGACGTGAGTCATCGTCCCCCCTTTCCCGAACAGGGGCAACACGGGGCTTC
>MICJ01000119.1:0-3079 GCA_001830835.1 Syntrophobacterales bacterium GWC2_56_13
AGAAACTCTCCGCGGCCTGAATTGCCCGCTCCGCTTGTGGCTGAGACACATGTGCTGTGCCCCCATAATCCCCAATATTGCGTATTTCAAAAAGCCAGTTCAAATCCTTGCCCTGTTCCTTGCTCAATTTCCCCGTCTTGACAAATCGCTGATGAATCGAAGCAATGACCCCGCTATGCTTGCTGAAATCCAAACCCTCGTTCAGCAAAACCGCTGTGGCTCCGTAAAAAGCCGCATAATACGCACGCGACGCTGCAAAATCATAGTAGCCTTTGACAGCCAGGTCTTTAGCCGCTTGGATAGATTGCTCTGCTCGTTCAAGATTGGCGGCGATTTCCTGCTCGTATTCTGGCGTCATACCAGTATCCCTTCCCGTTTTACGTTTCGATAGAGTTGAATACTTCCGCGCTCAAATTCATCCGGAGGAACGGGTTTGGCAGAAATAAGCTGCTCTGACTCTAATTGGATGGGATACAGCACATCTATAACTTGACGCAGTTCTGAAAAATAGTCGAAGGGTTTGCTTAACAAAACGAGCAAATCAATGTCACTCATTGAGTCAGCTTGGTTACGTGCTACAGACCCATACAGAATTAGACCCTTGAGCTGAGAACCATAATGGCTCTCAAGAGCCGCTTTGCATTTTCTCACCACTTCACTTATTGCTGCCATTTGAATCATCCTCTTTCAATTCGCGTCACGCGCCCAACGTTGTTTATATGGATCTGCACAAAATCCTCCTGATTCTATCAAAGCATATCTACCGGACTGCGGACACCGGTCGGCCCGCGGTTGAGGAGAGGGGTGTAAATCGAAGCGTGAGGGAAGAAACCTGCGAACCCGTGACGGCCCGAAGCCATCAGCCAAAAAGCGAGCTTACTTAACCACAGTAACCTTCAAATGTCAATGATTTTAAGAACTCCTCACCGATCGGGGCTTTTCGTTTGACTCGCGGTGGTGTTTCCGCTATACCCTGTCCCGTCACAAGCCATTGCTTGCGGCTTCGCAAAAAGTCAGGATTCAACGTTGCGCTTTATCCTTCGTTAGGTTCCGGGGACACGTTCCGATCCCTCCGGGCTTCCGGAACAAGCCCCCTCCCCGATTCCAAAATATATTGCTCGGCGAGGCGATGCTTCATGAATAAGACGGGTGAAATATGGAAGCGCCCATTCCCGACCGCAACATCGGGGGTACACCTGTTCCCCGAGTTCGAAGAGCGGGCGAAGGCCGTTTCCGCCGAGGTGTTCCGCGTCCCCACAGCGGCTGATGCGCGGGAGGCCCTCATCCGGCTGGTCGAGGCCGCACAGGTCAAGAAAGCGGTTGTCGTCGAGAGCCCCCTCCAGGAGGCGGCGGGCATCAGGGAGGCGCTCCGCTTGCGGGGGATCGCCGTCTATACCGAGCCCGCCGACATCGCGGCCCATGCGGATACCGCCGACATCGGCATCTCGGGAGTGGAGTTCGGGATCGCCGAGACGGGAAGCGTCTTTCAGGACGGTTACGCGATCGCGACCCGTCTGGTCACGATCCTTCCGCCGCTCCATGTCGTCTTTCTCCCCAGCGCGAACATTGTCCCGGGCATCACGGAGGCCTTTGAAATCATCTCCCAATCCTTCGAGCGCGGCTATATCGGCTTCATCACCGGCCCCAGCCGGACCGCCGACATCGAGAGGGTCCTGACCATCGGCGTCCACGGCCCGAGCCGTTTCGCGATCATCGCCGTGGATGAGGAGCCGAAGGGAGGCGACGCCTGATGGAACCGCAAACGAAAAACCTCCGGCAGGAAATCTCCAAAAAACTCAGGGATGAGACCCTCCGCGACGCCCTCGGGCGCTTCTCGGAGGCCTACCCCATCGCCCGGGCCAAGGCCTACGAGAACGCGGGCGACATCGAGACTCTTTACGAGGCGGTCCGTCAGATGAAGATCAACACTGTCGAGCGGATCGAGGAGATCGCCGGCCGCTTCGAGGCCGAGGCGACGAAGCGGGGCGTAAAGGTCTTCCGGGCGAAAACCGGCGACGATCTCAAGGCCTACCTCGTCAACCTCTGTAAAGAAAAAGGAGTAAAGAGGATTGTCAAGTCGAAGTCCATGGCCGCGGAGGAGGTTCACCTGAACCCCCATCTCGAAGACGCCGGGATCACCGCGACGGAGACGGACCTGGGCGAGTGGATCGTCGCCCTGGCCGGCCAGAGGCCCTCCCACATGGTGATGCCCGCCATCCACCTGAGCCGCTTCCAGGTCGCCGAATACTTTTCGAAGGAACTCAAGGAGGAGATCCCGCCGGACATCGCCTTCATGGTCCAGGCGGCGCGCAAGGAGCTGCGGGAGAAATTCCTGCGGGCGGACATGGGAATCTCCGGCGCCAACTTCGGGATCGCCGAAAACGGGGCAATCGGCATCGTCACGAACGAGGGGAACGCCCGGATGGTGACCACCCTGCCCCGGATCTACGTGGTCATCATCGGCTACGAGAAGCTGATCCCCACGATCAAGGATGCGGCAACGATCCTCAAGGTCCTCCCCCGGAGCGCCACCGCCCAGCTCATGTCAAGCTACATGACGATGATCGCCGGCCCCACGCCTGTCATGGTCAAAAAAGAGGGCCAATGGGTCGAGGAAGAAAGGGAGATGCACATCATCCTCCTCGACAACGGCCGTCTCAAGGCGGCCCATGATGAGAAGTTCAAACAGATCTTCCAGTGCGTCCGCTGCGGCTCCTGCCTGAACGTCTGCCCGGTCTATACGCTCATCGGCGGCCACGTCTACGGCCACATCTACGCCGGGGGCATCGGGGCGATCCTGACCGCCTTCCTCCACGGGATGGGGGAGTTCGAGAAGTTCCACGAACTGTGCATCGGCTGCCGCCGCTGCACGACGGTCTGCCCCGGGAAGATCGACATCCCCGGCCTCATTGAGGAGCTCCGCATCCGGAACGTAAAGGAGAAGGGGCTCCCCTTCGTCATCCGGCAGGTCTTCGAGAATGTGATCTCCAATCGGAAGCTCTTCCATTCGCTTCTCCGGCTCGCCGCCGTCGGCCAGAAACCCTTCCAGTCCGGACGGCTGATCCGCCACCTCCCACTG
>MICJ01000119.1:3090-38260 GCA_001830835.1 Syntrophobacterales bacterium GWC2_56_13
CTCCGCGACCGGATTGCGCGGATCACGAAAAAGATCGCGAAACCGGAGAAGCGTATCGCCTTCTTTGGCGGCTGCACGATCGATTTCGTCTTCCCCGAGACGGGGGAGTCGGTCTTCAAGGTCTTCCAGGATCTGAATATGGAGGCGCTCTTCCCCGAGGGGCAGAGCTGCTGCGGAAAGCCAGTGATTGCGATGGGGGACGAGGAGACGACACGGAAGATCGCCAGAGATAACATTGCGGCCCTGGAGGAGATGAATCCCGACGTGATCATCGCCGCCTGCCCCACCTGCACGGAATCCCTCCAGCACTACGCCGAGCTCCTCAAGAAGGACCAGGAGTGGGGTCCCAGGGCGGAGCGGATGGCGAAAAAGGTCCGGGAGTTCTGCAGCTTCGTCGCCGAGGAGTACGCAAAGCGCGGCCGGCTGACGAAGGCTGAAGGGGGGCCGAAGGTGACCTACCACGACTCCTGCCACATGAAGCGGGTCCTTATGATCGATAAGGAGCCGCGCCGGCTCCTGGAGGCCGCCGGCTGCGAGCTCGTGGAGATGAAGGACGCCGACAAGTGCTGCGGCATGTCGGGGATCTTCGGGGTGAAGTACGCCGAGCTCTCCATGCCGATTCTGGAGCAGAAGATCGCGAACATCCGGGACACGGGCGCGGAGATTGCCGCCTGCGCCTGCTCGGGCTGCATGGTCCAGATCCAGGGCGGCCTCGACAAGCAGCTCCCCGGCGTCCGGATGAAACACGTGGCGGATATCCTGGCGGAGCAGATCAAGGGGGAAATATCCCCTAAGCAGCAAAAGTAAGCCGAGTGCCCGCCATGTTCAGGATAAAGCTCTCAGGCAGGGACGCCTCGATCTGCTGGATCGATTTCCGCCCAGTACAGTGCGTGGGGACGATGTAACGGGGGTTGATCTTCCGGAGCTCCTCGATCGTCCGGCCGACGATGGGCTCGAAGACCGGGCCGTTGAGGTGGAAACCGCCCATGATCACGTGAACGGCTTCGACACCCGTCGCCTCGCGGGCATACCGGACTGTATTGACGATCCCGGAGTGCGCGCAACCGGACAGGACGATGAGCCCCTTCCCCTTCAGGTTCATGCAGAGCGAGGTATCGTCCTCGATGTCGTCCTTCTTCTCAACGACCCCCTCCTCAAAATAGGCGTTCGGCATCCCCTTCTCGAACTCCGTCCGGCGCGGAATTTCACCTAAAAAGAGGACATCCCCGCCAAGCAGCGGCCGGGGCTCCTTAGCCTCCACGACCCTCGTCCCGGACACCTTGGTCATTTTCCTTGTAAAGCGCGGGTAGTACGCCTTGAACTCCTCGTCGATCTTCAGGTAGCGGGGCGCCTTGAAGGCCCCGGGATGGACGACGAGTTCAATGCCCGGCTTGCCGATCAGCTTCACCAGCTCTCGGAAGCCCCCCATGTGGTCGCCGTGGCTGTGGGAGAGGGCGATCGCCTCGATCTCCCCCATCGGCAAGCCCAGAGTCCTGGCGTTGAATGTCGCGCCGATCTCGGAGAATCCGAAATCGAAGAGCATCGTCCGCGTACGTTCGCCGGCTGTCGTCCGGATCACCGCCGAGAAACCGTGTTCGGCGAGGACCGATTTTCTTTCCTGCCCCTTCACGCGCGTACCTGCCCGATGGATCATGGCGCTGTTGTCCGTCGCCGTCATGTCGATGTAGTTGTCCTGGAGGGTGAGAATCTCCACCCGGTCGAGTTCATTGATGATCATAACCGCCCTCCCGATGTTGACGGCTACGTAGAAAGTCCGGATGCTGCGTTGCGCTTCATCCTTCGTCATTGCGGCGTACGCCACAGTACGCCTCATTCCTCAGGATTCGCGCGCCTTGCCTGCGGACTTTCTACGAAGCCATCCCCAATTCAAGGCTTTTGAGACTTTTTACGAGAGCGTCAATGTACCGTCTGTCTTTTTCCACAGAGCAAATCGAGCGTACTGCCTAACACCGATGGTTTATGCCTGCCGGGCGAGAAATCGCCCCTCGATCAGATCCGCGAGACCCGCTGCATCGTTCCAGTCGAACCAGGGCGCTTCCGCGGAAACCGGATGATCCCCGGCGAGAGCGATGAGATTCTCCTCAGAGCCGCAGAGACGCTCCCTTCTGAGATCCGTCCGGAAGACCTCGATCTTGGGGTGAGGGTTCTGCTTGTACCCCTCCGCGAGGATGATGTCCGCGTTGCGGATGTAAAGGTCCCGTATCTCTGCGAGTTCATAATCCCTCGCCGTATCCTCGATCACGGCGATCCGGGAGGGCGAGGCGACGACCGTCGCGACGGCGCCGGCCTGCTTGTGGCGCCAGCTGTCCTTTCCCTCGCGGTCGATCTCGAAGCCGTGGCGGTTGTGCTTGATCGTCGCCACGCGAAAGCCGCGGCGAGTCAGCTCAGCGACGAGCTTCTCGATGAGCGTGGTCTTGCCGGAACCGGATTTGCCGACGATGGACACGATGGGTATCATGCGGTGATCATAGCCTATTCAGGCCGGATTGGCCATGTAATTTTGACAACTTCGTAAAAAGTCCGGATGCTGCGTTGCGCTTCACCCTTCGTCATTGCGGCGTACGTCTATGTACGCCTCATTCCTCATGGTTCGCGCGCCTTGCCTGCGGAACTTTTTACGAAGCCGTCCTACATTCAAGGCTTTTACGACTTGTTACGAGATCATCAATTTTCGCATGAGGAGCTTGCGGGTTGTACTCCCGGTCATAATGCGTACAGGCCGGGTCGAAACGACCCGGCCTGCTGCGAACCGCATCCCCCGGAAAGGGTTGGCGTTGATTTACCGGAACTTGATGCCTTAACGGATGATCCCCATCCCCGCCAGTACCGACAGCATGACCGCCGCGGCGATGACCGAACCGACCTGGCCGCCGGCGTTGGCGCCCATTGCGTGCATGAGCAGATAGCTCTTCTTGTTCCACTTCGCACCTTCGCGCTGGACGACGCGAGCCGCCATCGGAAAGGCGGAGATCCCGGCCGCGCCGATCAGGGGGTTGACCTTTCCGCCGGTGGCGACCCGCATGACCTTGCCCATCAGGACGCCGCAGACCGTATCGAGGCAGATGGCCACGAAACCGAGCGCCAGGATGATCAGGGTCTGCGGCTTGATGAAGGCGCTTCCCACCATGGTCGCGCCGATGCAGAGACCGAGGAAGAGGGTCACGACATTGGCGATTTCATTCTCCGACGCCTTGGTCAGGCGGCTCACGACGCCGGATTCACGCATCAGGTTTCCCAGCATGATCGTCCCAAGGAGGGGGAGACCCTTCGGGGCGATAAGGCCGCCCAGGACCGTGATGACCAGGGGGAAGAGCATCTTCGTCGTCTTGGAGACCGGCTTGGCCACGGCCTTCATGACGGTCATGCGTTCCTTCTTCGTCGTCAGAAGCCTCATGATCGGCGGCTGGATGACCGGCACCAGCGACATGTAGGAATAGGCCGCCACCGACACGGCGCCGAGGAGATGCGGGGCGTACTTCGACGTGACGTAGATGGCCGTCGGCCCGTCGCAGGCCCCGATGATCCCGATGGAAACCGCGTCAAGCTGGGGGAAACCCAGCGCCAGGGCAATGATCAGCGTGATGAAAATCCCGAACTGGCCCGCCGCGCCGAGGAGGAAGGTCGACGGCTGGGCGAGGACCGGTCCGAAGTCCGTCATCGCACCGATGCCGATGAAGATCAAAAGCGGGAAGAGCTCCGTCGTGATCCCGGCGTCATAGATGGCCCGGATGAACCCCTCGTTGCTCATGACATCCGAAAGAGGGATATTGACCAAAATACATCCGAAACCGATGGGAACCAACAGGAGAGGCTCGCAGTCCTTCTTGATCCCAAGATAGAGGAGGACGAAACCCACGATAAGCATGATACCGTTGCGCCAGTCGCCCGCGAGCATCTGAAATCCGATGGTGAGGCCGCTGAGGCCGTTTACGATTGCGTCTGCCATGATCTACGCCTCCTTCTTTTCCGGCTTTTCAGGGAACAGTTTCCCCAAAAGCCCCATGACGAGGCTCATGATCCACAGGGTCAGGATCGTTCCCCCCATTCCGCAGATGAGCATTGTAATCCCGAATGTAAAATTGTCCATGCAATGCACCTCCGTTACGGTCCGTTAAGCGTCTGCTGAATAACTTACCAGATTCCCCCTATGAATTACCGGCTTGAATACCGGAGCCCCCCTGGGATGTCAAGCCCAAAGTGATACCCCTTTGGGGAGCGGAGACACCCGGAGATCATGGCGCATCAGCGGGATCTTGTCGCCTTCCGATCGCAGCGGAAAGCCACTCACAACCTTTTGCAATCCCTGAATTATTTTTAAAAGCTTGTTCCGCCGCGAGCCTGGCAAATATCGCTTGAACTTGCCTGCGAAAGGGGATATACAGCGGCATACTTCACAAACGATAAGGAGAAAAACCGGCATGGCATCAATATTGAGGGATTCTTTGCAGACGATACAGACGTACAGGAAAATGAACCCCCACTACACGGAGCTATTGGATATCCTGGAGGAGATCCTGATCCTCCGGGAAGAGTACCGCCGCCGGATGAAGGGGGAGATCTTTCCCGTCGAGGAAAAGCTGATTGCGGCCAAGATGGCGGGAGGATTTCCACTCGTGGACTTTTCTTCGCTCAGCTGCGACCTTACGGAACCAAAAGAGTATTTTCTGGCCCTCCTTGGGATTGCGGAGAAGCGTGATCCCGGAGAGACGGTAGAAATGGCAAGGAAAATCCGCAGCGGCGAAATTCTTTTTCATGACCTGATCTATGAATCATTTAACCCTCTGCCCGATGAAGAAGAGGCTGCGGAAGACGAGGAAGATGCCTCCTTCGACCTCGTGGAGCTCTTCATTGAAGAGAGCCTGAGACCGGCCTTGGAACAGGTCGTGGCGCGCCACGGCGATGCAGTCACGAAGGCAGACTGGTCGGAGGGCTACTGCCCCATCTGCGGGCGGGAACCCAAGATCGGCGAGATCCGGGATGAGGAGGAAACGCGTTACCTCTTCTGCAACCAGTGCGGGTTTCAGTGGAGTTTCCGGCGGATCAGATGCCCCTTTTGCGGGAACGAAGAACAGCAGACCCTCGCCTACTTCACGATCGAAGGGGACGAGCGGTACCGCGTCGATGTCTGCAATGCGTGCAAACGGTACATCAAGATCGTCGATTTCAGGGAAACGAACAGGAAGGCGGACATGGACGTGGAGGACATCGCCACGCTCCATCTGGATATGCTGGCCAATGACGAGGGCTACGACTAACGACCCCTCCGCAGTCAGAGAACGCGCATGGACGACCGGCATATGGCGGAGATCATCCGCCTTTTAGAGAAGGAGCTGAAAAAGCGGGAACTCCCCATCGTCTCGCAACTGGCTCACGAGCGTCGCAATCCCTTTGAGATCCTGATCTCCACTCTCCTGAGTCTCCGGACCAAGGACGAGGTGACGGCGGCGGCTACGGAGAGGCTCTTCGCCCTGGCCTCCACGCCGGAGGAGATGCTCCGGCATTCCGAAGAGGAGATCCAAAAGGCGATCTACCCCGTCGGATTTTACCGGAACAAGGCTGCGACGATCCTTCACGTCTGCCGGGAGCTGATCGCGCGCTTTCATTCCCTTGTACCGGAGACGCTCGAAGAGCTTCTGACGCTTAAGGGGGTAGGCCGAAAGACGGCCAACCTCGTTTTTTCCCTCGGTTTCAACGGGGCGGGTCTCTGCGTGGATACCCATGTACACCGGATCTCCAACCGTCTTGGCTATGTCCGGACGAAAACCCCCGAAGAGACGGAATTCGCCCTCCGGGAAAAGCTTCCGGTAAAATACTGGTCCCGCTACAATACCCTTCTGGTCGCCTTCGGGAGGAACACCTGCCGTCCCATTTCGCCCCTCTGCAGCGACTGCCCGGTGGCGGCGCTTTGCGACCGGATCGGCGTGACTAAAAGCCGCTGATAAAATAATATTGACTAATATCGGCATGCTGTCTATGATTTAACATCTAATAATTCATCGCCTTAAAAGTCTATTTCCCTCAAAGGAGGTCAGTCATGGCAATTAGAGCAGCGATCAATGGATTCGGCAGAATCGGCAGATACCTCGTCCGGGCGTGTCTCGGCTGCGATGAGATCGCAATTGTGGCGATCAACTCCCGGGCCAGGCCCGACAATCTGGCCCATCTTCTCAAGTATGATTCGGTGCACGGAAAGATCGGCGCCGAAATCGCGGTGGAAGACGGCCATCTCGTCGTCAACGGGGAAAAGATCCTGATCACGGCGGTGACCTCGCCTCTGTCCGATCTCCCGTGGAAAAAACTGGGCATCGACATCGTCCTCGAAGCGACAGGAGAGTTCCGGAAAAAGGACGACGTGATCGGACACATCACGGCAGGAGCCAAGAAGGTGATCCTTGCGGTCCCCGGCAAGGGGATCGACGGGACATTCGTCATGGGGGTGAACGAGGAGACCTACGACCCGGGGAGGCACCATATCGTCTCCAACGCCTCCTGTACGACGAACTGCCTCGCCCCGGTGGCGAAGGTCCTCCACGACGAGTTCACCATCGTCAAGGGGCTGATGACGACTGTCCACTCCTACACGATGGACCAGCGGCTCCTCGACGGCTCCCATAAAGACTTGAGAAGAGGCCGTGCGGCGGCCCTGTCCATCGTGCCGACCTCGACCGGAGCGGCCAGGGCGGTCACCGAGGTGATCCCGGCGCTCAAGGGCAAGCTCGACGGTGCGGCGCTCCGGGTCCCGACACCCAACGTTTCTCTCATCGATCTGGCTGTGGAAGTCGGAAGGAACGTCACCGTCCAGGAGGTCAACGAGGCATTGAGGACGGCGGCGGCAGGAAAGATGAAGGGGATCATCGATATCTGCGATGAGGAGCTTGTCTCCATAGACTTCACGGGCAGCCCCTATTCGGCCATCGTGGACGCCCCCTTGACGGCGGTGATCGGCGGCAACTTCGTCAAGGTCTTCGCCTGGTACGACAACGAAAGCGGCTACGCCTGCCGGATGAGGGATCTCGCCATGTACATCGGACGCCGGTCGTTCGGAGGTTAAAATGATCCGGCCGGTGATCGCTGGGAACTGGAAGATGAACAAGAAGATCGCGGAGGCGGTCGATTTCGCTTCGCGCCTTCGGTATGACCTCGAAGCGCCGCCGGATCGGGAGGTGATCATCGCCCCGCCCTTCACGGCGCTCCAGGCCGTGGCGGAGGTCCTCCGGGGATCGGCCATCCGCCTGGCCGCCCAGAACCTCCACGAGGCCGAAAAGGGGGCGTATACCGGCGAGATCTCCGGCGGAATGCTCAGCGAGGCCGGTTGCGAATACGTTATCGTCGGCCACTCGGAGAGGCGCACCCTCTTCGGCGAGGGGAACGAAACCGTGAACCGGAAGCTCCGGGCGACCATCGCGGCGAGGTTGAAACCGATTTTCTGCCTCGGAGAGACCCTTAGAGAGAGAGAAGAAGACAGGACCAAAGCGGTCATCGAGCGGCAGTTAAAAGAAGGATTGAATAATTTGACTGCCGGTGATATAGGGCGATCTCTACTCGCCTATGAGCCGGTCTGGGCGATCGGCACCGGCAGAACGGCAAGCCCGGAACAGGCCGAGGAGGTTCACCGCTTCATCCGGGAATGGATCGCCGGCCGGTACGGGCGGGAAAAGGCGGAAGAGCTGGCAATTCTCTACGGGGGAAGCGTCACGCCGAAGAATATCGCCGAGTTGATGCTCCAGCAGGACATCGACGGGGCGCTGGTCGGAGGGGCCAGTCTGGATGCAGCATCGTTCCTGCAAATTGTAAGGTATGAATAACATTCGCGGGGTATAACAAGTGCAAATTCTCGTCATTATATTACATGTGATCGTCTGTATAGTCCTGATCCTCACCGTGCTGCTGCAGGCGGGGAAAGGCGCCAACATGGGCGCGGTTTTCGGAGGCTCCAGCCAGACCGTCTTCGGCAGCAGCGGCCCGGGGACCTTTCTCGGCAAGATGACTACCATAGTGGCCATTATCTTCATGTTGACCTCGTTCAGCCTCTCCTACACGGCCTCCCGCAAGGGGAGTTCCCTGATGGAGGGCGCCTCAAAGCCCGCCGCGCAGAAAACGGCGCCGGCAACGAAGCCGGGGGCGCCGCCGGCCCCGCCAGCCCCGGCACAGAAGGCCCCGGCCGGCCCGCAGACGGCAAAATAGACCTACCGGCGCGGGAACGGATCGTCGCCTCTTTTGATATTGACAAAGGAGCTCCAAACGGATAAGTTCCCGGCGAAGGCCCGCTCCGGTAAACACGGAGGAGTGATCTGGATGCCGAAGTGGTGGAATATGGTAGACACGCTATCTTGAGGGGGTAGTGGGCAAAACCCGTCCGGGTTCAAGTCCCGGCTTCGGCACCAAAAATGACAGAATATTCTTAGTGAAGATGGGGGAGTTAGAGATACAGTCTAACTCCCCATTGTTGTTTGGGGTACTTTGGGCCGCACCATCCTGGTTCTCTTGTGCCGGATGTAGATCTTGACGAGTTCCATTGCGATCGGCGAGGTAAAGAAGAACGGCAGCATGAAAAGCCAGTCATCCGGTGACAGGGTGACAGTGTAAAAGAAGGGTTGCAGGAACGGAACGTAAACGACGGTCAGCACAAGGAGGAACGAAACGACCGTCGCACCGACCATCCAGCGGTTGGAGAAAACACCGATCTTGAAAACGCTCAGGTATTCGGAGCGGGCGGTGAAGGCCCTCACCAGCTCCGATATGCATAAGGTCACAAAGGCCATGGTCTGGGCGGCCTCGATCTGACCGGGATAACGACCCATCCCCAGATGGAACACCAGGAGGATGGCTACGGCGTCCACGACCGCGACCACGGAAATACCGATCGTCATATCCGCATTGACCAGCGGTTCCGCCGGCGGTCTGGGCGGTTGTTTCATGGCATCGGGTTCGCCTTTTTCCATTCCGAGGGCCAGGGCCGGGGCGCCATCCGAAATGAGGTTCAGCCACAGCAGATGGATGGGCCTGAGCGGAATGGGAAGCCCCATCAGCATGGCGCAAAAAACGACCAGGATTTCACCGACGTTGCAGGCCAGCAGAAAGTAGACGAACTTCCGGATGTTGGAATAGATGATCCGGCCCTGCTCGACGGCGGAGACGATGCTGGAGAAGTTGTCGTCCGTCAGGATCATGTCCGCCGCCTCCTTGGAGACGTCCGTCCCGGTGATGCCCATGGCAATGCCTATGTTCGCCCGTTTGAGGGCCGGAGCGTCGTTCACGCCGTCGCCGGTCATCGCCACGATGTGGCCGTGCGCCTTGAGGGCGTCGACGATCCTTGTCTTGTGAGTCGGAGAGACGCGACAGCAGACCTCCAGTCTGTCCGCTTCGGCTGTGAGCCGCTCGTCGCTCATCCCGTCGAGCTCAGTTCCGGTCAGGACCAAACCGCCGGACGTCTTCAGGCCGATCTCCCTCGCCACGGCCTCGGCCGTATCCCGGTAGTCGCCGGTCACCATGACGGTCTTCAAACCGGCCCCGGCGGCCACCTTTATTGCGTCAATCACCTCGGGCCGCGGCGGATCGATCATGCCGAGCAGGCCGATGAAGGTCAGATCTTTTTCAACCTTATCCGGGTCGGGGTTTTCGGGAACGGCATCCAAGGGGCGGTACGCCACGGCGAGCACCCGGAGGGCGTTGCCGGCCATTTCACGGTTCCGCTCAAGAACATCTCTGCGCTTGTCTTCCGTCAGGGGAACGGCTTGCCCGTCTTGAAGAACACGGCTGCAGAGGTCCAGAACGACGTCCGGCGCCCCCTTGACGAAGGCGACGACGGGCGGATAAGAGAATCCAGCCGGTGTACTCGTCCGGGCGGCGGTTGGGTCATGCCGGTGGATCGTGGTCATCCGTTTCCTGTCCGAATCAAAGGGGATCTCCGCCACCCTTGGCAAGGCCTTTGCCGTTTCCGCACGCAGAAAACCGGCCTTTGCTGCTGCAACGACCAGAGCGCCTTCCGTGGGATCGCCGATGATCCGCCAGGATGAGTCTCCCCCCCCTTCCGCCAGATTGGCGTCATTGCACAGCTGGCCGCCCTGGAGGAGCGCTGCGATATCGGCCTCCCTCCGGGGATTGAAAACCTGACCGTTCCGTGTGAACTGCCCAGTCGGGGCATACCCCTCCCCCGTCACGTGGAATCCCGCTACCCCGGCCCACCCCTGCAGGACGGTCATCTGGTTCTGCGTCAGGGTCCCTGTTTTGTCGGTGCAGATCACCGTGGTGCTGCCCAGCGTCTCAACGGCTGTTAGCTTGCGGACCAGGGCGTGGCGCTTGATCATCTGCTGCATCCCGATGGCGAGACAGATGGTCACGATCGCGGGAAGGCCTTCCGGGATGGCGGCGATGGCGAGACTGACGGCGGTCATGAACAGACCGATGATATCCTTCTGCTCGGCGATGAGGTAGTTGATAAAACCGTCTTGAAAGGCGTTCGTGAGATTGGTATCCCGAATGAGACCATAGATGAAGACGAATCCGCAGATGGCCAGGCAGGCGGTCCCGAGCACCTTCCCCAGGTGGGCCAGCTTCTGCTGCAGGGGGGTCTCCTCTTCCTCGTAAGACTGGAGCATCTCGGCAATGAGGCCGATCTGCGTGTCCATGCCCGTTCCCGTCACGACCCCCCGGCCGCGCCCGTAGGTGATCAGGGTGCTCATGAAGACGGTATTCTTCCGGTCTCCCAGGGGGATCTCCTTGTCCAGCACGACCTTTGCCTTCTTCTCGACCGGCAGCGACTCCCCCGTCAGAGAGGCTTCTTCGACCTTGAGATTGACGCTCTCCACGAGGCGCATGTCGGCGGGGACGTAATTGCCGGCCTCCAAAAGGACGATATCACCGACCACCAGCTCCCGGCCGGGAATCGATGTCTGACGCCCGTCACGGATGACCTGGGCATGAGGGGCGGCCATCTTCTTGAGGCTGGCGATCGCCTGTTCGGCCTTCGATTCCTGAATCACCCCCAACACGGCATTGAGAACGATGATGACCGTGATGGCGATCGCGTCGATATATTCGCCCAGAAGAACCGTTACGACCGCTGCGACGATCAGGATGATCACGAGGAAGTTGTTGAATTGCTCAAGGAACAGGGCGAAGAATCCGGGACGCGGTCGCTCCCAGAGCTCGTTGAGCCCGTACTTCCGGAGGCGAACCTGCGCCTCGACCTCACTCAGTCCCATGTCGAGGTCTGTATAAAGCCCGTGGACCACCTCATCAATCGACTTTTCGTGGCTTTCCGCATCTATCATTCAAGGTCTCCCAGTTTTCGCCTCAGGTTCGGCGGGCTGTTTCTTGTCTTTTCAAAAAAAACCGGGGGTGCGTCTTCTGCACCCCCGGCCGTTGCTTGCCTCATGGCGGATTTGCATCCATCTCCCAAGCTTAGCAGGAATAAGGCACTATCACTACCGGGCAGGGAGCATTATGCAGGACCCCCATACTTACGCTGCCCAGCACACTTCCAAGAACTGCGTTCAGACCCCGCGATCCCATCACAATCAAGCGCATACCAAGGTCCTTGCATGCCGCCCCTTCTGCGTTGTCAGCCCGGGCCTCCTTGCAAATCTGTTCACGGGGATCTCCGACCCGTATCTTAGTCATAAACCCGACACCGGACTGTTTCAAAATGTCATCACCCGGCTGAATTGCCTCGTCAGCCATTTGGTTCCGGTAATCATCAATCTGGCTTTGACTGAAAAACCTTTTGGTATGTGGCGTCTCGTAGCTCGGCTGAACATTGAGCAGAACAATCTTTTCGTTGAACGCTTTAGCCATGTCGATTGCCACTCGCAGCGCCTCCGTAGCATTGGCCGAACCATCAAAGGGAACCAGTATGTCTTGTTTCATCTGTATTCCTCCAAATCAGTCTGGGTCAGAAGAGGTTGATTGATAAGAACCTGTTTTTGCGTAAGCTAAGTCTACGGAAAGGAGTCTTGTGTGTCAATGATAATTTATTTTTAGTGAATTACCCAGCCCACAGGGCGGTGCATCCAAAACATTAAACCCATTCTAACTGTATGAGAGTCGTTTCGTGATCACAGTGATACTGAGTATACTTTCTGATTACTTCGGCCGTTACTCTATCTCCTACGGTCCGGGCAAAATATCCGTCTTCCCGAAATTCACCGCCCCAAATCCGATCACAGTCACGTGTTATATATGGCACATCTCTGCCTTCGGCAGGAAAACTTTTCATCCCCGTCCACAAGACGGGGTATTCTGCGGGAGGAGCTCATAAATACTGATTTCAATTTGGTCAACACTTGGTCAACACATTGCAGAAAATAACCCCGTGTTTCGCCTGAAAATCCCATATGAAAAAATTCCTTGACTTAAATGTCATAATGCTATAGCATAATGGCTAACTATTGGAGGTTGTTATGCTGGATAGCAAAGATATAAGCAGGGTCGTCAAAGAACTCAGGCATCAACTGAACCTTAGCCAGGAAGAATTGGCGGCAAAGCTCGGGGTCTCCTTTGCCACGGTAAACCGCTGGGAAAACGAGAAGATAACGCCCAGAGGCAAAGCCAGAGAGGCCATCTTGAAGTTGATAGAAGAGTCGGGCCTCGACCAGGATTCCCTGGAGAATGCCGGGGATATTGTCGGTAATCATAAAAAGCGCCACCGGAAATTATCCAAGGAAGACGTCCTCAGCACAAAATCTATGGAGCAGATGCTCTGGAGCGCCGCCTGTTCCATCCGCGGTGAAAAGGACGCGCCGAAGTTCAAGGATTATATCCTTCCTCTTGTTTTTATCAAACGCCTGTCCGACGTCTTTGAAGATGAAATTGAGCGGTTGGCCGAAACCTATGGCGACAGGGAAACGGCGCTGACCATCATCGAAGCCGATCATCAACTGGTCCGGTTTTATATTCCCCACGAGGCGCGCTGGCCGGTGGTCAGCGGTCGTGAAAAGTTTGACTGGCCTGAAGACCGCAAGCCCAAGACGCTGGGCGAACAGCTCACCATGACCGTCCGCGCCATCGCCAAGGCCAATCCATCCTTAACGGGCGTTATCGACATTGTGGATTACAATGAGACCAGAAGCGGGGAGCGGGAAATCAGCGACACGGCGCTTTCCGGCGTGATCGAGGCCCTTTCCGATCCCCGGTACCGCTTAGGATTGTACGATGTGGAGCCGGATTTCCTTGGCCGCGCCTACGAATACCTCCTGAGAAAATTTGCCGAAGGCCAGGGCCAGAGTGCCGGTGAGTTCTTCACGCCTACGGAAGTGGGGTGGCTGATGGCCTATATCCTGCGTCCCCGCCAGGGTGAAGAGGTTTATGATTTTGCCTGCGGTTCTGCGGGACTGCTCATCAAGTGCGAGTTAGCTCTACAAGAACGGGAAATCAAGGTACAGCGGCCGCTGAAACTCTATGGTCAGGAGCTGACGGGTTCCAGTTACGCCATCGCCCGGATGAACATGGTCGTCCACGACATGGAAGGCGAGATCGT
The DNA here is from genome assembly GCA_001830835.1 of Syntrophobacterales bacterium GWC2_56_13. Lineage (GTDB taxonomy): Bacteria > Desulfobacterota > Syntrophia > Syntrophales > UBA5619 > JAKAFS01. The sequence goes on from MICJ01000119.1 coordinate 16,589, forward strand.
CCGCGGCAACTCCATGACGAATCCGAAATTCAAGGATTCCGATTCCAGCCTGAAGAAATTCGATATCGTCGTGGCCAATCCCATGTGGAACCAGCCCTTCGACCCAGCCGTTTACGAAAATGATCCCTTTGATCGGTTTGAGTCCCAGGGCTGCGTTACCACCGGAAAAGCCGACTGGGCATGGCTTCAGCATACTGCTGCTTCGCTGAGTACCCACGGCCGCGCCGCCATCGTCCTCGATACGGGTGCCGTTACGCGGGGCAGCGGCAGCAAGAGCGAAGACCGGGAAAAGAAAATCCGCCAGTGGTTTGTCGAGCGCGACTGGATTGAAGGCGTCATCCTCCTGCCCGACAACCTTTTCTACAACACCACCGCTGCCGGAATTATCATCTTCTTCAACAAGGCGAAATCAATGGCGCGGCAGGGGAAGATCATCCTGGTCAACGCCGGCCGGGAATTCAAGAAAGGCAGGCCCAAAAACTATATCCCCGAGGAAAACATCCGCAAGATCGCCAATGCCTTCATCAAGGGCGAAGATGCCGATAAGTTCGTCAAAGTCATCACGACAGCAGAGGCGGCAGAAAACGATTTCAACCTGTCTCCGTCGAGATTCGTGGATGTGAATGAAGGGGAAACCTATCGGCCTATCCATATTATCCTGCAGGAACTGGAAGAAGTTGAAAGGAAAGCTGAAAGTGTCAACAATGATTTAGAAGCAATTTTCAAGAAATTGAGACATGTTTTTACTCGCGGCTTATATGGAGAAAAGTTGAAAGAGACGGAGATCGGGCCAATACCGGAAAGCTGGGACGTTATACCATTAGGAGAGGCGTATGATTTTACGAAAAAACCAAAAGAAATAGTATACTCCAATTATGATTACATACCTTTCATTGCAATGGATTCGATACCAATCGATACGACACATTTAAACAAGTTCAAATTCAAGAAAGTCACAGAAATTTCAAGCGGGACATATATTGAAGATGGCGATATTCTCTTAGCGAAGATCACTCCATGTTTTGAAAATGGCAAGCAATGTATTGTTAGTGGATTGCCCAATGGTTTCGGAATAGCGTCAACAGAGATAATCCCGATCAAGGAAAAACCTGGAATAAGCGACAAATATTTTCTGTATTACTATCTCTTAAAAGAGGATGTCCGTAAGCTGATTGCCGGGAAAATGGAAGGAGCGACGGGGCGGCAAAGGGTTCCTGTTCATCTCATGCGGGAAACTCTGATTCCTTTTCCTTCATTGCCTGAACAGCAAAGAATAGCGAAATTATTCCTGACAATCGAAAAAAGAATGGAGATACATACAGTCCAAAAATCCACCCTGCAAGACCTCTTCAAAACTATGCTGAACAATCTGATGACAGGCGAGATTCGGGTTAAGGATCTGGATATTGATGTGTCCGAGGTAAGCGCATGAAAGAAGAACCCAGAGGTGAAATTGTCATCTATCGAGCCAAGGATGGTAAAGCTGCCCTGGAAGTCAAGTTGAAGGAAGAAACCGTCTGGTTATCCCAGGCGCAAATGGGACAATTATTCGATAAGAACAAGAGAACAATTTCAGAGCATATCAATAACCTTTTTAGGGAAGGTGAATTGATAGAAAATACAGTTGTCCGGAATTTCCGGACAACTGCCGCTGACGGAAAATCATACCAAGTCGAATATTACAACCTCGATGTCATCATCTCTGTTGGCTACCGAGTCAAGTCTCAACGCGGCACACAGTTCCGCATCTGGGCCACGCAGGTCCTTAAAGATCATATCCTGAAGGGTTATTCCATCAACGAAAAGCGCCTGCAGGAGCAGAACGCCCGCTTCCTTGAATTGCAGAAGACCGTCGGCCTCATGCAGCGGGTCATGGAAGGCCGGGAGCTGGCCCGCGATGAGGCCACGGGGCTTCTTCAGGTGATCACGGATTACTCTTATGCCTTATCGCTCCTGGATCAGTATGATCACCAGCAGTTGAAAATCCGCCATCTTACGAAAAAGAAACCTTTTTTTCTGACCTACGAAGCGGCCAGGAGGGCCATTGATAAACTCGGTGAACAATCGAAGAAAAAAGGACGACTCGTTACATTATTTGGACGGGAAAAGGATCAATCGTTCAAGGGTTCATTAGGCGCGATCTACCAGACCTTTGACGGAAAAGAGGTCTATCCCAGCATCGAAGAAAAAGCGGCCCACCTTCTCTACTTTGTAGTCAAGAATCACTCTTTTATCGACGGCAACAAGCGCATCGGTGCTTTCCTGTTCATCTGGTTTCTGGATGCCGGCGGGATTCTTTATGCCGGCGACGGCAGCAAGCGGATAGGCGACAATGCCCTCGTGGCTCTGACGCTTATGATTGCGGAGAGCCGGCCCGAAGACAAGGACATCATCATCAAGGTCATCGTGAACCTGATCAACAGGGATAACATCTGAAAAGGGAGAAAGAATGACGCCGACTTTAGGTACAGAAAAAACGACAATCCAGGACCCGATTGTCAAGTATGCGCAAGAAATCGGCTGGAGCGTCGTTTCCCAAGAAGAGGCCTTCCCCCTGAGAAAAGGGGAAAGCGGAACGCTGTTCTACCGGGTTCTTGAAGAAAAGCTGCTGGAACTGAATCCGGGATTGGTAAGCCGTGAAAATGTGGATGACATCATTCACCGCATGGAAGCCGTCCGGAACAATATCGAGGGGAATGCGGAAATCCTGTCCTGGCTCCGGGGGGAGCAGGCCATTTACGATGAAAACGAAAAGCGGCGCCGCAACGTCACGGTTGTTGACTTTGTCTGCGCCGAACGCAACCTGTTTCAGGTGACTGACGAATGGCAGTACACAAACGGCCGGGAGACAAACCGGGCGGACATCATGTTTCTCATCAACGGGATTCCCGTCGCCATTGTGGAGACCAAGAGCGCAAAAAAGGCCAACGGTATGGAAGAGGCGTTCATTCAGATCCGGCGGTATCACCGGGAAACCCCGGAAATGCTGACCGTGCCGCAGGTCTTCGATATGACCCATCTGGTCGATTTTTTCTATGGCCCCACCTGGAATCTGAACCGTAAAAATATCTTCAACAGGAAGGATGAGGAAAAGGGAAACTTTGAAAAGAAGGTGAAGCGTTTTTTCGATCGGGAGCATTCCCTTAAAATGCTGAGGGAATGGATTTTGTTCTATGTCAAAGATGACGAGCTCCAGAAAACGATTCTCCGCCAACACCAGACACGGGCTATCGAGAAAATCGTTCAGCGGTGCGCCGACGAGAATAAAAAGACAGGCCTGATATGGCATACACAGGGATCGGGCAAGACCTTCACGATGATCACAGCGGCCGAGCAGATTCTGAAAAACAAGAACGTCTTCGGGAAGGCGACGGTCATCCTGATGATCGACCGCAACGAGCTGGAAGGCCAGCTTTCCGGCTGGGTAGAACGGATTCTCGGCGAGATGCAATCCCATGCCATCAGCATTGAACAGGCCACCAGCAAGGTTCGCCTGCGGCAACTCCTCAAGGCGGACTTCCGGGGGCTGATTATTTCCATGATTCACAAGTTTGAAGGGATTCCCAAGAACATCTGCACCCGCGTCAACGTCATCGTCATGCTCGATGAGGCGCACCGGTCTGTCGGGGGAGACCTGGGCAACTACATGGTCGCCGCCCTGCCGCAAGCGACCCTGATCGGGTTTACGGGAACGCCCATCGACAAAACGGCCTATGGCAAGGGAACCTTTAAAATCTTCGGAAAAGAAGACGACAAAGGCTACCTGGATAAATATTCCGTTGCCGAATCTATTGAAGACGGCACGACGCTTCCCCTCAACTATATGCTGGCCCCCAATGAAATTCGCGTACCCCGGGAAGAACTGGAAAGAGAATTTCTTGGCCTTATCGAGGCGGAAGGCATCAGCGATGTGGAGGAGCTGAATAAGATCCTCAACCGGGCGGTAAAGCTCAAGACCTTTCTCAAGTCGGCAGACCGTGTGGAGAAGGTGGCGGCCTTCGTTACCCGGCACTTTCGTGAAAATGTTGAGCCCCTTGGCTATAAGGCCTTTGTGGTCGGTGTGGATCGCGAGGCCTGCGCCCTTTACAAAGAAGCCCTCGACAAGCTCCTGCCGCCGGAATGTGTAACAACTATTTATACGGCCGCCCACAATGACAGCGAAAAATATCCCCTAATCCACAAATACCAGCAAACGGCGGAAGAAGAGAAAAAGGCCAGGAAGCTGTTTCCCAAGCCAGACGCCCTGCCGAAGATCTTCATCGTCACGGATAAACTCCTCACCGGATTTGACGCCCCCATTCTGTATTGCATGTATCTGGACAAGCCGATGCGCGACCATGTGCTTCTCCAGGCCATCGCCCGCGTCAACCGGCCCTATGAGGAAGAAGGAGACATCAAGAAACCCTGCGGCCTGGTGGTTGATTTCGTTGGTGTCTTCGAGAAACTGGAAAAAGCGTTGGCCTTCGATTCCGATGTCGTCAGCGGGGTGATCAACAATCTGGATGTCCTGATCGCCCACTTTATGGAATTGATGACGGGACAGGCCCGTCCATACCTCGAACTGATCCGCGGCAAGGTCGATGACACTATGGTCGAAAGGGCCATAGACGCCTTTGTAGATCAGGGAAAAAGAGAGGAATTTTACAAATTTTTTAAAGAACTGGAGACGCTGTACGAGATACTATCTCCCTCCCCCGATCTTCGGGATTATGTCGAAGACTTCGGCCTCCTCTCGATCCTCTACCAGATCGTCCGCAATGCCTTCCGAAAAAAATCAGGATTTTACGGCGACATCGCTAAAAAGACGGAGCAACTGGTCAGGGAGAAGGCGGCGACCTTCGGTCTGGAGACCGCAACACCAGCAGCAGTCAAGATCGATGAGACGACTCTGAGGGCGCTGAAAGACAGCAAATCATCAAGCAACTCGAGGGTGATCAATCTCATCAACAGCATCATCAAAACGGCAGTGGATGAAGGCGACGACAGTCCCTATTTGAAACCCATCGGAGAACGGGCGGAAGCCATTCAGGAGGCTTTCGATGATCGTCAGGTAACGGCGCTTGAAGCACTGAAAAAGGTAGAGGCACTTATCAATGAGATTCTCGAAGCCCGGAGAGAGCAGGAAAAGACGGGTTTCGACATCAACACCTTTACGATTTACTGGCTCCTCAAGCAGGAGAACGTGAAGTGGTTTGATAGCCTCGCCCCGATTGTCAATAACGCATTTCTCCGCTTCCCGAATTTCAAGGATAACATTGCGGAACTGCGGCAGCTCAAAGCGGAACTATACAAGCTGATGCTCCCTGTCGTCGGCAAGGATTCAATGCTGGGCATTGTTGAAAAGCTGTTGAGGCTGGACCGCAAATGATTAACACGTCAACAGGCAAAGCGATAAACCTGCAAACGAAAGGACAGCTCAAGGCCGAAATTGCCCGTTGGACTGACATTATGAAGGTTAAGCCAGTGCAGATTCGCATCCAGAGGATGACGAAAAAGTGGGCCTCATGCTCAAGCAAGGGACGGGTCTGTTTCAGTGCCGATCTTCTTCAGGAATCGGGAGCGTTCCAAGAATATGTCATTGTCCACGAACTCCTCCACCTCCATGTGCCTAACCACGGCAAACTCTTCAAGAGCCTGATGAACGCCTACTTGCCGGGCTGGGAAGCGATTTTGGCGGAACGAAACGGAAGTGCAACAAGGAGCTTATGAATATAAAAACTGCACAGGTCTCGGAACGTGTTTTTCGTTTTCATTCGGCCTCTCTATCCGAGATTAGAAAACGTGTCAATTTTCAAAGAGCATTTGTAATAGCTTTACAGAGAGTTATCACTGTTTCATTGTACAAAAAGTCAAAAGAGCCGCCTTTGACAATCTTCCTAAGGTGCTTGTTAGACAGGTTTACTTGACCCTTATGGCTCAAATATTGAGCAAATCTAAGCTGGCTAATGATGATCTAAAGATGCTCCGTGCTATACTTGCGCTTACAATGGCTCTACCAAGAGACACCTTGCTCATTGGCGATGTCGTTAGAATTGGAGAAAGATTAACCCACCTCACGGCAAATTTATCATTTCGTGCGCATACCGATGGGGCCGCGCACTGGGCAATCAGTACACAGTTTGCCATACCGGTAATTGTTACAATTAGCCAATTAGACGATCGTCCTGACGTTTCGCTCGTCACTCTTTGTCTTGCGCTCATATTGTTGTCATTTCCCAAGGAAATTTCCGAAGACGTCTTAGCTGGAATTATCCCCCCCCGAAACGAGGCTAATATTCAGGTAGTAAATTACGATGAGGCAAAAGACTTGGTACCACTTGAAAAGGCAGGTCTGATTTCTATGGAAAATGTCTGTTCAGTAACGCGTGCGACAGACCCCAAAAGTGACGATTGGGTACCGATAGTTGTGATAACACGTGATGATATTACATCTGAGTGGCTTGTTGGTGAAGGCCGCGGGAATTCGGGACAGATTCTATTTGCGGAGGTTCTTGTTGAGCTTGTATATCACCTCTTTGCAGGAGAGATAGAGCTCGAAACCTTGTATCCTAAGATTATGTCGTTAGTAAAAAAAACTGTTGTATAGCACCCTTTACAGCCACAATCGATATGAGGAATGCGATGTTTCCTGAACTGGCTGACCATCCTTATACATGGTATTGCCAACCGGGAGGAGAATTGACCGCACCGAGAGAGATTGAACAAAAAAGGACCCATCGATGGCAAAGCCTGAAGATCTGTGGTATAGATTGAACGATGATAAAGAACGCATACATATTGAGAAAATTCGAAGATGACCTCATCAGAAGCGAAACAAAGAGATCTGCAGAGCAGTCTTCTGAGCTTTTTACAGCGATGTGGAAGGAAGGGGTTGTCCTTGGCGTCCTGCCTCCCTCAGACCCATGGGAAGGCATCGACGTTGATGTCCGGATTGCGGGGATACTGAATTCATGTTTGACAAAATCCTTGCCCGATTAGGCGCAACGCTGAACGAAAGCAACCTGCCTTACATGATCATCGGCGGACAGGCCGTTCTTCTTTACGGGGAACCGCGCCTGACCAGGGATATCGACATTACCCTCGGCGTCGGCATTGACCATCTCGATGTGCTTCTCCAAACGATTAAAAAGATCCCCCTCAGAGCTCTTCCCGAAGACGTCGCAGCATTTGTGCAACAAACCATGGTTCTTCCCGCTATAGACGAATCGACGGGAATCAGGGTGGACTTCATCTTTTCATTTACACCCTACGAATCGCAAGCCATCAACAGGGCAAACCATATAAGGATCCTTGGACAGGATGTCTTTTTCGCGAGAGTAGAAGACCTGATCATCCACAAAATTTTTTCCGGCCGTCCCAGAGACATGGAAGATGTAAGAATCATACTGCTGAAAAACCAGGACATCGATACCCGGTACATTGAGACCTGGCTGATGGAATTTGATGCCGCCGCGAATGAAAAAATCTTCTTATCCGCATTCAGAGCCCTTTTGAAGTGACACAGGGAAAAATTCTCATTCTTTCAAATTCTATCTGCACCGCCAACACCAAAGGACAAACATGAAGCTTCTCCACACATCCGACTGGCACATTGGCCGAGTCCTTTACGATCGCAAGCGATATGACGAGCACGAAACCTTCCTGAACTGGCTGGCGGCGCTCATCGAGGGCGAAGACATCGATGTGCTGCTCGTGGCGGGAGACGTGTTTGACAACAGCACCCCCAGCAACCATGCACAGGAACTGTATTACCGTTTCCTGTGCCGCGTGGCAGCCTCTTCGGACCGCCGCGTCGTTGTGACCGCCGGCAATCATGATTCGCCCTCTTTTTTGGATGCGCCCCGTGAGCTCCTGAAATCTCTGAACGTCCATGTTGTCGGTTGTGCATCCGACTCTCCTGCCGAGGAAGCGATCGTGCTGTCCGGGCCGGATGATGAGCCCCGGCTTATTGTCTGCGCCATCCCGTATCTCAGGGACCGTGACATCCGCACCGCCGAAGCCGGTGAAAGCGTTGAGGACAAGGAGAGGAAAATCATTGAAGGGATCAGGACCCATTACCGCCTGGTGTGCGAAGCGGCCCAGCAGAAACGCACCCTGCTGAAAAAGCCTGTCCCGATTGTCGCCATGGGGCATCTGTTCACGGCGGGTGGCCGGACCGTTGGCGGCGACGGGGTGCGTGAACTGTATATCGGCTCCCTGGCGCAGGTCAGAATGGATGTATTCCCCGAATGTATCGACTATCTTGCGCTGGGTCATCTCCATGTTCCGCAAACGGTGGGCGGTTCGGACTTCATCCGCTATTCCGGTTCCCCCCTGCCCATCGGTTTCGGGGAAGCCGGGCAGGAAAAGAGCGTGGCCCTTGTGGAGTTTTCGGGTAATGCACCCAAGGTCACGAACATACCCGTGCCGAGGTTCCAGGAGTTGAAGATCCTGCGAGGCGATTGGCAAACCATTGCCCGGGAAATCGAAGAGCTGAAGTCAGGGGAAAGCAAAGCCTGGCTCGAGATCGCATATGAAGGGGATGAGGCAGCCGGCAGCCTGCGCGAGCGACTGGATGTGGCAATCGCGGGGAGTGGAATGGAGATCCTCCGCGTCAAGAACAACCGGGTTTGGGAACACGTCCTGAGCAGGATGGGTGCAGAGGAAACACTCGACGACCTGGATGTAACAGACGTGTTTGAGCGCTGTCTTGAAGCGCATGAGGTCCCTGAGGATCAGCGCCAGGCGCTTTTACGCGCCTATCGGGAAGTGGTCGTATCCCTGGATGAAACAGACCTGATGGCTGAATAAGAGGAAATGGCATGAGGATACTCGGCGTACGCTTCAAAAACCTCAATTCACTCGCGGGCGAATGGCATGTCGATTTCACCCACCCCGACTATATGTCGGACGGCATATTCGCAATTACAGGGCCTACAGGCGCAGGAAAGACGACCATCATGGACGCCATCTGCCTCGGACTTTACGGCAGGACGCCCCGTCTGGACAAGGTGACCAAAAGCAGCAACGAGATCATGTCGCGCCAGACAGGCGAATGCTTTGCCGAAGTCACATTCGAGACGCAGAAGGGCCGTTACCGTTGCCACTGGAGCCAGCACCGCGCCCGGAAAAGGCCTGATGGCGAATTGCAGCAGGCAAAGCATGAAATAGCCGATGCTGATTCCGGGTCAGTCCTGGAAACAAGGATAACTGAGGTAGGTGCATTCATCGAGTCGGCCACGGGCATGGATTTTGAGCGCTTCACCCGTTCAATGCTGCTTGCGCAGGGGGGATTTGCGGCATTTCTCCAGGCCCCTCCCGACGAACGGGCCCCCATCCTTGAGCAGATCACCGGTACCGAAATCTACAGCCGGATATCCATAAAGGTTCATCAACGGAGAACTGAAGAACGTTTCCAACTTGAGTCCCTTAAGGCCGAACTGTCGGGGATACAGATCCTTAGCGAAGAGGAAGTGAAGGAACTCCGAGCCAGCCTGAATGAAAAGCAGGGCCGGGAGACCGAACTTACCGGGAAATGGGAAGAGATGCGCAAGGCCCTGGCCTGGCTCGCAGGTATGGCAGCGCTGGAAAAGGAACTGGGAGAACTGGCCAAGAAACAGCAGGATTTCGAGAAACGCCGGCGGGAGTTTGAACCGGAATCGAAAAAACTCGAAAAATCCCGCAAGGCGCTGACCATAGAAGGCGATTACGGGACAGTAGCCGCCTTGCGTCGCCAGCAGGGCAATGAAATAACTGAACTCAACGAAGCCTGTGGAAAGCTTCCGGAACATGAGATGGCCCGGGCAAATGCCCTCGAAGCAAAGCAGGCAGCTACGGCAAGGCTTGCCGAGATCACTGCCGGGCAGAAGCTGGAAGCCGCCATTATCAGAAAAGTCCGGGAATTGGATACCAGGCTTTCGGGGAAAATCGGGCAGTTTGAGGAAGCGGGCAAGTCCATAGGAGAAGCTGAGAAGCAGCTTCAGGAGTACGGCACCCATCTCAAGAAGATAGGACAATCGCTGAAAATATCACAGGAAGCTCTCCGGAATATCGACGAATATATCGCCGGACACGCCATCGATTCAGGCCTGGTGACCAATCTTTCGGCAATAACCAGAATATTTGCCGGGCTTCGCGACATGGAGGCAAAGCACATAAAGGCATGCGAAGACCTCTCTTCTGCCCTTAGAAAAAAAGAGTCTGCTCTTGCAGAATGTCAAAAGCGCCGGACCGATAACGAAAAATCCCGCCAGGAATTTGCGCGGGCGGAAAGCGAGCTTAAGCGGCTAAATGATGCGCTCAGCGCAATGCTTATGGGACGCGATCCCGGTGATTGGCATAACGAGCTTAATTCCCTCAAAGACCGCGAACGTCTTCTTGAGCAGGCAAACCAGGCGCTGGAGCGGATTGATGCGAAACGTTGTGCGCTGGACATGTTGAAAACACGCCTTGAGTCCTTGAGAAATAACCAGGCGCAGTTGTCCGGCGAGATTGAATTATGTTCAAAAAAGAAAGCCGGTTGCGAAAAAGATGTCGATACTCTTGAGAGGCAGGCATCCCTGCTCAGCCGTATCCGTGACCTGGATGAAGATCGGAAGCGCCTTGAGGATGGCAAGCCGTGTCCCCTGTGCGGCGCAACCGATCATCCTTATGCAAGAGAGAATATCCCCGAATTGAGCAAATCGGAGGCCGAATTAGAACTGGCAAAGGCAGAACTGAAAGAGACATCCGACCACTTGCGCAGACTGGAAATCGGACAGGCCGAAACTGTAAAGGAAATCCAGCAGGCGCAAAAAGAGGCAGAAGAGAAAACGACCGCGCTGGATGCCGATGAAAAGCAATGCAGCCGGGCATTCAGCGAGTTGAAGATTGAAACCGCCCCGGGGGAACGCCTGAACAAGATTCGTGAAGAACTTGAAGGGGTGAAGGCCGGAATCGCTGATACTTCCCGGATAATCGCAGAAGCAGGTAAGAAAGGCAAAATGGAGAAGGCTTCCCAGAAAGCCCTGGAAAAGACCCGCAGGGCCTTTGAGGAATCAGAGAAGGCGCTTCAGGACGGCAATCATCATCGTCAAACCGCTGAACACGATCATAAACGGCTGCTCGGCGAATGCACGGCGTTCTCCGAACAGGCAGGAAAGGCTCGAATGGAGGCCCTCAAAGAGGTTGAAATTTACGGCATTGGGGAGATTTCAACTGCCGGCCTGACCGCCATACTGGAAAATCTTACGAATCGTCGCGACACATGGCAGGCCAAGCAGGCGGATAAGCGCAAACACGAGGGGAATATCGGTGCATTGAACGCCGAGCTGGAGAAATACAAAGCCCTGTCGGAAAAACTCGAAGGGGATCTGCAGGCAAAGCAGAATGAACATGACGCACTTGCACAACAGTCTGAGCAGTTGCGCAAAGAGCGCCATGAACTGTATGGCGACAGGAACGCCGACGAGGAGGAAAAAAGGCTTGCCGATGCCGTTGAACTGGCCGGCAAGGCACTGGAACAATCACAGGATAAGTGCGGGCGGGTTGAAAAGGATGTAAATAACATCAAGGCGAGAATAGCGTCGCTGGACTCTTCCACTCAAAAAAGGGCAAAGGAACTGGTGCAGGAGGAACAGAAACTGACAGATCGCATAAAAAGGGCAGGGCTTCAAGACGAGGCGGACTATCTTTCATCATGCCTGAGCGAAGAGGCGCGGAACAGGCTTGCCGAAAAAGAGGAATCCTTACTCAAGGAGAAAACCGAACTTAATGCCCGCCGGAAGGACAGGGCAGAAGCGCTTGAATCCGAACGTGAGAAACGCCTGACGGATCAGCCCCTGGAGGCGCTTCGGGAAAACATAAGCGCCTGTGATTCAGACCTGAAACAGGTAAGGCTCGATAGCGGCGGAATCATCAGGAGCTTGAGTGAAAATGAAAAGCTAAGAGAAAAGCAGCAGGAACGCTTAAAGAACATCGAGGCCCGGAAAAAGGAATACGCACGCTGGGATGCCCTGCATGAACTCATCGGCTCAGCCGACGGAAAGAAATTCCGCAACTTTGCCCAGGGCCTTACGTTCGAGATGATGACAACCCATGCCAACCGCCAGCTCAAGAAGATGACGGACCGCTACCTGCTCATACGCGACTCAGCGCAACCGCTGGAACTCAATGTCATCGACAACTACCAGGCGGGCGAGATCCGCTCCACGAAAAATCTCTCCGGCGGCGAAAACTTCATTGTCAGCCTTGCCCTTGCGCTTGGCCTGTCTCAGATGGCCAGCCGGAATGTGCGCGTCGACTCGCTCTTTCTCGATGAGGGATTCGGAACCCTCGACGAAGATGCGCTCGAAACGGCCATCGAAACCCTTGCAGGACTGCAGCAGGACGGCAAGCTTATCGGCGTCATATCGCATGTCGCCGCGCTCAAGGAGCGCATCGGCACACAGATACAGGTGATCCCGGAGGCAGGCGGCCGCAGCAGCATCGCCGGCCCCGGATGCAGAAGGATTTGAACCGATAGAAATCGCCACAAGAAATTGTTTTACATGATTGCAGGAATATGATATTTTAAGGGTCCGGCAGAAATTCCGCCGAAACTGTTCTTAGGGCATGTATAGTGCTGAGGGACTGGTAATAGATGAATATTTATAGGAGTTTCTAACAATTAACAACCGAGAGGAGGCCCGAAAAATGAAATTTTCTCTTAAGTACATCGGCATGGCGGCAGGAATTCTTTTATTGGGGAGCGGCAGCGCCCGGGGGGAAACTCTGCAGGATGCGGTTAAAAATATGCTGCAGACCAATCCGGAAATTAAGGCCGTATCCTATAATCGGCTGGCCAGAGACCAGCAGGTCATCCAGGCCAAGGGAGGATATTTCCCCACTCTTGATGTCTCCCACTCTTCCGGCATCGACTACCAGAATGGCTATAATATAGGCTACACCGAAATAAGCCGGCCAAAATCAACAGTTTTGAGCCTCCGCCAAAATCTGTATCAGTTTGGCGCGACCGACAGCGAGGTCAGTCGGCTGGAAGCAACTGTCCGGTCTCAAGCTTATCTGCTGCAGGGAACTTCAGAAAACCTCGCCCTTAAGGCATCCAGTGTTTACTTAAATGTGCTTAGTAACCTTGAACTGTACGAACTTGCTAAAGAAAATCTGGTCAACCATGAACGAATTTACGACCAGATGAAGCTTAGGAGTACTTCAGGAGTGGACCGCAAAGCTGATTTCGACCAGGTTACGGGACGCCTGGCTTTGGCACAGACCAACATGGTTGTAACCCAAACCAACATTGCTGATGCAAAAACAGATTACCAGGCGGTAATCGGCCGTTTGCCGGAAGACCTGGTCAAGCCCTCGTCCGTGAATGCAGACATTCCCGTATCAATGGAGGAAGCGGAGCAGTTGGCTGTGAAAAACTATCCCATCGTCAAGTCTGCTAAGGCCGATCTGGAGGCGCGGGAGGCGCAGTATGAAGTGGCAAGGCGGATCAATTATCCGAGACTTGACGCAGCGGTAGATTATAAGTGGGAAACTGATGTGCAGAACCCTAATCGCACGGAAGATTTTATAGCAACGGCAGTGGTCAGCGTCAATATCTTCAATGGTTTGCGGAATAAGGCGCGCATAGAAGAAACATTGCAATCAGTCTATGAAGCGCGGGAAATACTAAATAATACTACGCGTCAGACCGTTCAATCCATTCGTCTTTCCTGGCAGTCCTATAAGACGGCTCAAGATAGAGTCACTTACCTTGAGGAATATGTCAAGGCAACCGGTTTAACGGCAGAGGCCTTTGACAAGCAGTGGACTATAGGAAGACGCACCATGTTCGACGTATTGGACAGCCAGGCGGAAAATATCAATGCCAAATCTGCTCTCGTAAAAGCGAAGTACGATAAAATATACGCTGAATACAGGGTGTTAAGCGGTATAGGCAAGTTGGCAAAGGCCCTGGGGCTGGAATGGCCTGTGGAAAGCAGCATAGAGACTGCACAGGCGGATGCCCCTCAGAAATAAGTCTCCGTTACAGGAAATTCTTCAAATAACCTGACCCCCGGAAACGGGCCCGGCTTGCAAGTCAGTATCTTCTGGGATAATCTGGAGTCCTGTTGAGGGGTCAGGAAAAAACGACGGAATCGCCGCTTGTATTCAATCCATTTTTAATTCAATACTGGTATAAAAGATCGGGGCAAGGCAATTCCAATTACGGTGCTCAAGTACTTTAAAAAAACAGAATCAATCCTGTTGACCCTGTTAATTTTCGCGGGTCTGGTCATTGCGGGACCGGTCCTCACGGAGCTGGTCTTTCACTTCGACAAAGAGTTCCTGAAGAAGGCAGAGGAGAAGTGCGGCAAAGAGGCGCCGGCGCGGTTCAGTACCTGGGAAGATTTGATCTACCAGGATAAAAGCCCACCGGACCGGGAAAAACTCGAAAAGGTCAACCATTTTTTTAACAGCAGAATTGAATTTGTCAGCGACATCGACCTCTGGGGGGTGCAAGATTACTGGGCGACGCCTATTGAGTTTCTCTGTAAGAAGGCCGGTGATTGCGAGGATTTTGCAATTGCCAAATTTTTTACCCTTAAGGCGATGGGTGTCGCAGAAGAAAAATTGAACATTACATATGTAAAAGCATTACAATATAATATAGCCCACATGGTCCTGACTTATTACAGTGAACCCGGCGCTGAGCCTCTGGTTCTCGATAACCTGGTTGATTCCATCAACCCCGCATCGAAACGGACTGATTTGTTGCCTGTATTCAGTTTTAACGGCGCCGGACTTTGGACGGCCAAAGAGCGCGGAAAAGGGAAACTGGCCGGCAGCAGCGACCGACTCAAACCCTGGCAGAATCTCTTGCAGAAAATGTCAGAGAACAAACTGTAAATCGAGGGTTTATACAATGACACTATACCGCCAATTAATCATTTTTACTCTGGTTCTGTTTTTTCTTCTCTTTGCCGGGACATGGTATGCCAAGCTGGACAGCACCCGTTCGTTCCTGACCGATCAGCTCGAATCACATGCCCAGGATACGGCAACCTCCCTTGGCCTCTCCGTCTCGCAGTACGTGATTCAAAACGACATGCTGGTGGTGGAGAGAATGATCAGTGCCGTCTTCGATCGCGGGTATTACCGGGTCGTCAAGTTGACCGACATGAAGCAGCAGGTCCTGATCGAGCGCGTCCTTGATGTGAAGATCGAGAACGTCCCCCCGTGGTTCATCCGCTGGATCCCCCTGAAGACCCCCGAGGCCGTCGCAAACGTCATGTCCGGGTGGATTCAGGCCGGAACGATTCACGTGATGAGCCACCCCGGCTACGCCTACAAGACGCTCTGGGAGGATATGGTCCGCACGACCCTCTGGTTTTTTGCCTGCGGCATTTTTGTGCTCATTGCAGGAGGCTTTGGACTGCGCGTACTGCTCAGGCCGCTTGTTCTTGTGGAACGGCAGGCGGATGCTTTATGCAGAAAGGAGTACGAAATCCAGGAACGTGTGCCGTGGACAAAGGAACTCAGGCGTGTGGTCGAGGCCATGAACCGCATGACCTTTAAAGTGAAGGAGATGTTTGAAGAACAGGTGACCCAGGCCGAAGGACTCCGGGAACGCGCCTACCACGACCCGGTGACCGGTTTGGGCAACCGCCGTTACTTCGAGAGCCAGATCACCGCCCGGCTCGATCGCCGCGACAGCGTCACCAAGGGCATTGTGCTGCTGATCAAGTTGAACGAGCTGGAGAAACTCAATCAGCAGAAGGGTTTTCAGGCCGGCGATGAATTGCTGAAGAGGGTCACGGCGCTGCTGCAGGAAGTCACCAAACAGTATGCGAGCTGCGTCCTTGCCCGTCTTACGGGAGGCGATTTTGGAATCTTCCTTCCCGACGCCCCACCATGGGATGCGGAGACGATCGCCGGCGGCGTGGCCAACAAGCTGAGCCAGCTTGCCGCGGAGCAGATCACGGTAACGGATAATGTCGGCCATGTGGGGGCCGCTACTTATGACTGTACCACCACGATCGGCCGCCTGCTCTCGGAGGCCGATCTTGCGCTGGGCGCAGCCCGGCAGACGGGACCGAACGGATGGAATGTCCGTGCGATTACCGAAGAAACGGACAAAATGCCCCTGGGGCAGCAGCAATGGAAGGATATGCTTGAAAAGGCATTGAAAGATAGGAGAATCAGCCTGGATGGTCAGCCTGTTGTTAAAACAACGGACAGGAATCATATCCTTCATCTGGAGATATTCTCGAGGATTATCCAAGAGGACGGGAAATTTTTAAGCGCCGGCGTATTCATGCCTCTTGCCGAGCGCTTGATGCTGGTTTCATCCATAGACCGCATCGTTCTCGAAGAGGTGATGCAGCTCGACAGCAGCCGGCTTGGCATCGGAAATATCGCGGTGAACGTTTCTCCGGCTTCGCTGCAGGATGATTCGTTCCAGCAATGGCTGAAATCCGCCTTGAAAAATCTGCCCCAGACAGCACCCCGCCTCATATTTGAATTTTCTGAATTCGGCGCAGTCCAGAATTTGAGTCTTGTCAAGGAGTTCAGCACGTTTGTGCGTGAATATGGACACGCGATGGGACTCGATCATTATGGCCAGAGTTTCTCGAATCTGGGGTATCTGAAATCACTGCGTCCCGATTATGTCAAAATCGATCGGGCCTATACAGGGGAACTTAAAGATGAGGAAAGCGACAGCCGATTCTTCATCGGATCGCTGTGCAGCGTCGCCCACAGCATCGATATCATGGTGATCGCGGAGGGGGTGGAAACCGAACAGCAGGTCCAGATCCTCAAAGAATTGAATCTGGACGCCATTCAGGGATATGTCATCGACAGGCCGAAGCCGATCAAGGAAATGCTCAAGAATGCATGAGCGGATGGGGAAACGACCGTAGTGAGTTCAAAGAATATCGTCAACCATCAGGTCCTGGGGGTTCAGCGTATCTCGAAGCCTCTTGCGCTCCTTGATTCTCTCCTGGGCCTGTTCCGGAAGCTCCGTGAAAAAGATGACGTTTTTGTGGATGAGCAGGTCGATCAGGTCTTCCAGCAGGCGGATGATACCCATATCCGACAGCGACAGGAGCAGTTTCCGGGAATCCGCGCTGACGGTCGTGTGGAGGAAATCGAGAATTTCCTCATCCATCACGGACTTCTGTTCACCGGCATGCGGATGAGGGCTGCTGTGCAGGGCGACAATCTTTCCATTCTCGGTTCGTTCTACATACAGCATGGCTTTGCTCTCCGTTCGGGATTTGTCTCCAGAGGCCTTTACACTTTTCTCAACCTCACTGTATTCAAAAATAGCATGATTTTTATAAAAAATATATGCTAAAATAAAACTGAATAACACAGGGCGACGATTCCTGCTCTGCAGAAATCCATTTTCCCCCGGTTGAAAGAAACTGTTTATGACGGAAAAAAGTGCCGAAGCCCCCGCGAAGGATTGGAATCTGGGACAGGATACGGATGTTCACGAGGACCCGCTTCTGGATTGCCTGATCCAGCTCACGAAGCTCCACGGGCGCCAGGCGTCCCGAACCGCGTTGAGCGCCGGCCTGCCCCTCGTCCGCAACCGTCTGACGGTGGAGTTGTTTTCCCGGGCCGCCGACCGAGCCGACCTCGCCTCCCGCGTCCTGAAGAAACCCCTGGGAAGGATCGCCCACCTGCATCTTCCGGCGGTATTGCTTCTTCATGACCGCCAGGCCTGCGTCCTGGTTGAAAATGAAGCAGGGGGAAATCAATTGAAGATCCTGCTCCCCGAAACGGGGATGGGGGAAAAGATCTTCTCCAGGGAGGAACTGGAGAAGCTCTACACCGGCTATGCCATCTTCGTCCGTCCCAAATTCCGGCCGGAGAGGAAGACCCTCGACGATCTGAGCCCGGGCTCGACAAAGCACTGGTTTTGGGGCACCCTCTTCCAATCCTGGCGCATCTATCGGGATGTCCTTGTGGCCTCCTTCCTGATCAACGTCTTCGGTCTGGTCAGCCCCTTCTTCGTTCTGATCGTCTATGACCGGGTCATCCCCAACAATGCCGTGGAAACCCTCTGGGTGCTCGCCATCGGGGTCACCGTCATCTATCTCTTTGCCGTCCTGATGCGCAGCCTCCGAGGTTATTTCGTGGACGAGGCGGGAAACAAGGCCAACCTCAAGATCTCCGCCATGCTCCTCCAGAAGGTCCTGGATTTGAAGCTGGAGGCCCGCCCCCAGTCCATCGGTTCGTTTACCAGGAACCTGCAGGAGTTTGAAGGCATCCGCGATTTCATCACCTCCTTTTCCATTACCTCCGTCATCGATCTGCCCTTCATGATCCTGGGCCTGTTCGTGGTCTGGTATATCGGGGGCGCCATCGTCTATCTGTTCATAGTGGCGATCTTCGTCGTACTGCTCTATGCCTTACTGATCCAGATCCCCCTGAAAAAGGCCGTCGGAAACACCTTCCAGGCCTCCTCCCAGAAGAACGCCATTCTGGTGGAGGGATTATCGGGCCTGGAGACCGTCAAGATGCTGGGCGCGGAGAGCCAGGTGCAGCGTGCCTGGGAGGAGGCGGTCAGCTACATCGCCAAATGGAGCTCGAAGTCGAGATTCCTTTCCTCCACCGTCAACGACTTTTCCTACTTCCTCCAGAGTACGGTGGTGGTGGCCGTCGTGATCGCCGGGGTCTATATGATCGCCGAGGGCAATCTCACCCAGGGCGGCTTGATCGCCCTGGTCATTCTCTCCCGGCAGGTCGTCGCCCCCTTGGGGCAGGTAGTGAGCCTCGCCACCCGCTACCAGCGGGCCAAGGAGGCCCTCAAGACGCTCAACGACATCATGGCCCTCCCCGTGGAGCGGCCCCCCGGAAAGACCTTCGTGCACAGAACACGATTTCAGGGCGCCATCGGGGTCAAGAATCTCATCTTCTCCTATCCCGGCCAGACGACCAAGGTCCTCAACAACATCACCCTGAACATCGCCGCCGGCGAAAAGGTCGGCATCATCGGCCCCATCGGATCGGGGAAGACCACGCTCGGCAAGCTGATTTTGGGACTGTTCGAGCCGAGCAGCGGCATGGTCACGATTGACGGCACCGACATCCGGCAGATCGATCCCTCGGAATTCCGCCATTTCATCGGCTACGTCCCACAGGATATCACCCTCTTCCGGGGGACCGTCCGGAACAACGTCACCATGGGGACGCATGATGTGGATGACAGAACCATTCTCCACGCCGCGAAGATCGCCGGCGTCGACGAATTCATCAAGAAGCACCCCATGGGTTTCGACATGGAGGTCCTTGAATTCGGCCGGGGCCTCTCCGGGGGACAGAGGCAGTGCATCGTCCTGGCGAGGGCGCTGCTGCTCGATCCGCCGGTACTCGTTCTGGACGAGCCGACCAGCAACATGGACAACCGGACGGAGGTCCGGCTGAAAAACAGTTTATCCAAGGTGATCCAGGAGAAAACCCTGATCTTGATCACACACAGGGCCTCGCTTCTGGAGATGGTGGATCGTCTGGTCGTCATCGACAACGGCGCCATCGTCGCGGACGGCCCGAAGGTCGCCGTCATCGAAGCGCTGAAAAAGGGCCAACTGAATATTTAAGGGAGAAAATCCATTGTCACCTGAGAAAAAACCCGACGATGTGTTCTACCGCTTGCCGGCCGAGGATATCGACCTCGCCACGGATATCCGCTCGTCCATCCTGGCGCAGTATCCCCGGGGAGGCAGGGTGATTCTGTGGGCGGTCCTGTTTCTTTTCGCCGCCGGCCTCTTCTGGGCCTCCGTCTCGGAAATCGAGGAGGTGACCCGGGGCATGGGCAAGGTCATTCCCGCCAGCCAGATCCAGATGGTCCAAAACCTGGAAGGGGGAATCCTCTCGGAGATCATGGTGAAGGTGGGCGATACGGTGAAAAAAGACCAGTTGCTGCTGAAGATCGACCAGACCCGGTTTTCTTCATCGCTTCAGCAGAATCGGGCCAAATACCTTGCCAACAAGGCCAAAGCGGCCCGCCTGCAGGCGGAAACGAGCGGCGCGCCCTTTAGAGTCCCCTCGGACGTCATGAAGGAAAGTCCGGAGATCGGCGTACGTGAACAGGAGCTCTATGATTCCAGAAAGAACGAGCTGCGCTCCGGCCTGGAAATCAAGCAGCAGCAGATCAATCAACGCAACAATGAATTGAAAGAGCTCAACACCAAACTGGGGGAGCTGAGTAAGACCTACGTCCTTTTTCAAAAAGAACTGGCGTTGACCAAGCCGCTTGTCGCCCAGGGCGCCGTTTCGGAGATGGAGGTCCTTCGTCTTGAACGTCAGGCAAGCGAAATGCAGGGAGAGATAGAACAGACAAAACAGGCGATTCCGAGGGCGCAGTCAAAGATCGAGGAGAGCCAGGTGGCCATGAAAGAGTTGCGGCTCGCCTTCTCCAACAAGGCAAAAGCGGAATTGAATGAGGTCATGTCGCAGCTCGGGGAGGACTCCGCGACATCCATTGCGCTGAAAGACCGGCTCGATCGAACCTTTGTGAAATCCCCCGTCAACGGCACGGTCAATCGTCTCCTGATCAATACGGTCGGCGGCGTCATCCAGCCCGGCATGAACCTCGTCGAGATCGTTCCCACGGAAGGCACGTTGCTGATCGAGACCAAGATCCCACCCCGCGACATCGCCTTCCTGAGACCGAACCAACAGGCCACGGTGAAGTTCACCGCCTATGATTTCACGATCTACGGCGGCCTGGATGCCAAACTCGAACAGATCAGCGCGGACAGCATCACCGACGAGAAGGGGAACAGCTTCTATCTCGTCCAGTTGCGGACCGACAAGAACTACCTCGGCTCCAAAACCAATCCACTGCCCATTATTCCGGGGATGATCGCGTCGGTAGACATCCTGACCGGTAAAAAAACGATTCTCTCGTATCTTTTGAAACCCGTACTAAGAGCCAAGCATATGGCATTAAGAGAGAGGTGACCCCATGGCCATCCTACTGAGCAGTGCAAACAGGGCGGTGATCAAGAGGTGGAACGACCTGCTTGCCGGCGAGCACCCGCTGGAGCAGACGTCATCGCTGGGGGAGTTGGAGCGCCTATGCGCGGGGAAAAAGTTCGACCTGATCCTCCTGCACCGGTCGCTCGTCGACATGGCCGCCTTTTCGCAGCTGCGCCGATTGACCCCCCTGTCCAAATTCTTCCTCCTCTCCGATCTGCCGAACGAGGAGGAAGGGATCGCCTTCCTGAAGCTGGGAATTGCGGGATACGGGAATACCTATATCTCACCGCCCCGGCTTGCCGAGGCGGTGCGGGTCATTTCAGCCGGGGGGGTCTGGCTGGGCCAGAAGGTGATCCAGCAGTTGATTCTGGAAACAGCTGTCAGGGCGAAAGAGCAGGCGGCGCCGGAAACCGAAGAAAGATTGGCCGGCCTGACGCGCCGGGAGCTCAAGATCGCCGGGTTGGTGGCCCAAGGCCAGTCCAACCTCGAAATCGCCGCCGGACTCAAGATCACCGAACGGACGGTCAAAGCCCACCTGACCTCCGTTTATGAAAAGACGAAGATCGGCAGCCGGCTGAGCCTGGCCCTCCTGATCAACCGTCGCTGATCGATTATTCCCGCAGCCGTCTCAACCTCTCCCTCCTCATCAACCGGGGTTGAAACGAAGACGGGTTAGCGCATCCTTTGAAAATAGGGAGCTGCTTTCCCTTTCCACCCTTTTCCGCCTATAAA